>NZ_JALNZY010000082.1 GCF_023229105.1 Sulfurimonas sp. | reverse complement strand
TTATCAGCTACCTTGCTTCTCTCCACAGGATTATTGTGTGCTGCTGAGCAAACCAAAGCCCAAGACATGACGCAAGAGCAGACACAAATCTATGGCAGCCAAATAATGACGCAGCAAGAGCGTATTGAATACCGCGACAAAATGCGCGCTGCACGTACCACTCAGGAGCAAGAAAAAGTCCGCAAGGAACATCATGAGCTTATGAAAGAACGGGCAAAGGAAAAAGGCATTTCGCTACCAGATGAGCCACCTGCTAGAGGCGGTGGAATGGGAACCGGCGGTGGAATGATGGGACCTGGCGGTGGTGGAATGGGACCTGGAGGCGGTCGCGGTCGCTAATCTATACAATGTTTAACATAACTCACTCCTGCTATCTTCAAAGCGGGGTGAGCATTACCTCTACCAACCAGAGGACAAATCCTCTCTTTTTAATACTTTTTTGTTATAATTTCGAATTAATTTAATAAGGCTATATAGATGAATATTGTAACCGGTTCAACAACTGCACTCATTACCCCATTTAAAAATGGAAAATTGGATGAACAAACTTACGCCGATCTGATAAAAAGACAGATAAAAAACGGTATAAATGCAGTCTGCCCCGTCGGAACAACAGGCGAAAGTGCTACTCTTACTTTTGCAGAGGATAGACGATGCATAGAGATAGCGGTTGAAGTTTGCCACCAAACAGATACTAAAGTTCTAGCAGGTGCGGGAAGCAACTCAACGGCAGAGGCGGTAAAAGCCGCAATAACAGCGCAAAAATGCGGAGTTGATGCTATATTTTCCGTTGCACCATATTATGTAAAACCGTCCCAAGAAGGACTCTACCAACACTATAAAACAATAGCAGAATCGGTTCCTGAGCTTCCATTTATGCTCTATAATGTTCCCGGACGTACAGTTGTTGACATAACTGCCGATACCGTGATAAGACTCTTTGATGATGTTAAAAATATTTACGGCATAAAAGAAGCAACTGGAAGCATAGAGAGAAGCGTTGAGCTTCTCTCACGCAGACCTGAGCTTAAAGTATTTAGCGGCGATGATGCGATTGACTACCCGATACTAGCAAACGGAGGAGCTGGCATAACTTCCGTTACTGCAAACCTGCTTCCTGATTTAAAAAGCGAACTTGTACGATTAGCTTTTAGCGGCGATTTAAAAGGCTCAAAAGCACTAAACGATATGCTTTTCCCTATAAATAAAGCACTTTTTTTAGAGTCAAACCCTATCATGATAAAAGCTGCCATGTATATAGCAGGACTGATTAGTACGCTAGAATACAGACTTCCTCTTGTTGCCCCAAGTATGCAAAATATGAAGATGCTAGAAGAAATTATGAAAAACTATACAATAAAGGGATTGTAAAATGAAGGGAAAAACTCTATTTGTAAGCGGCGGAACTCGTGGAATAGGCAGAGCACTTGTTTATGCTTTTGCTAAAAAAGGGTGCGATGTGGCATTTACTTATTCTACAAAAGCAGATATTGCAAATGAGATTATTGCTGATATTGAGTCAAAATACGGCATAAAATCTCGTGCTTACGCGCTTAACATACTTGAGCCTGAAACATATAAAGATGTTTATACGGAGTTTGATAAAGATTTTGAGAGGCTTGACTTTTTTATATCAAATGCCATAATCTCAGGTCGTGCCGTTGTTGGTGGATTTGGTCCTTTTATGAGACTTAAACCAAAAGGTTTAAACAACATCTATACCGCAACTGTTGATGCCTTTGTCGTGGGTGCACAAGAAGCGGCTAAAAGAATGGAGAAAACCGGCGGCGGGAGTATTATTAGCATGAGCTCAACCGGCAATCTCGTTTATACTCCAAACTATGCAGGTCACGGCACCAACAAAGCCGCTGTTGAAGCTATGGTTCGTTACGCTGCAGCAGAGCTTGGCGAGAAAAACATAAGAGTAAACGCAGTAAGCGGCGGTCCGATAGATACAGACGCTCTTAAAGCTTTTCCAAACTATGAAGAGGTAAAAAGCGAGGTAATAAGACGCTCTCCCCTCTCTCGTATGGGAGAAGTTGAAGATTTAACCGGGGCATGTCTCTTTCTTTGTGGCAGTGAATCTTCATGGCTAACAGGACAAACAATCGTCGTTGACGGTGGAACTACTTTCCAATAATTACACATATTTTTTGAGATAAATAGTTTTCAAATCTTTTTTGAAAAATATTTACTCAGATGATGTTATCATCCTCTCTATGAAAAATATAGAAAAACTTATTGAATCCCTTGGTCTTATCTATTACGAGTATGAAAAAAGTAGCAACTCTTTTATACTTGACAGAAGTTATTCAAATGAGCATATCTTTGAAGAACTTATAAAAATAACCTATCTTCTAAGCAAGCATAATATCAATTTTTTTGTTGATGAAAAAAAATCCCTTGTATTACATGCCAAAGACAGTTTTTTTTCAAAAATAAAAAGATACATTGATTCATTTTTTGAAAATATCAAAAACAACTCTTTAAATATCTATGTTCTAAATGACAATAAAGTAAAATGGGCAAAAAATCTGCCTGTTATTCAAATAAAAACAATAAAAATTGACTTTGATTTTTCAAAGTATGATGCACTTATTTTCACATCTAAAAATGCCGTTTACTCACTTAACTCTTACAATCAAGCGTGGAAAGCAAAACCTGTTTATGCCATTGCTCCCCAAACTGCAAAAGTTGCTAGTAATTTAGGTGCAAAAATAAAATTTGTCAGTAAAGAAAAACATGGTGATGAATTTGCAAGAGAGTTAATTCCTCTTTTAAAAAATAAAAAAGTGCTCTATATACGAGGTTCAAAAGTTGTCTCAAATCTAGTTGATACGCTAAATGCAAACGAAGTAGTTTGCGATGAAGCAATTGTCTATGAAACAGTTTGCGTTAACTTCAAAAAAAAGATAAAACTTCCAAAAAAATCTGTAATAATCTTCTCTTCCCCCTCTACCATAGAGTGTTTTTTAAAAAATGTCACTTGGGAAGAGAGCTACAAAGCAGTCTCAATCGGACATACTACCGAGAAATACTTCCCGTCTTATATAACTCCACACGTATCTGAAACAACCTCTTTGGATTCTTGCGTTAAAAAAGCTATTGAGCTTAGTCACTAAACTATTTGGTTTTCATTAGATATAGGTCTGTATAATAAATGCACCACATTTTTAAGGGGAAACATACATGAAATCTAAAAAAACAGTAACAAAAGTTGCATTATTTACTTTAATGCTAGGTACAGTAGCAGTAGCAGAGCCAACTCTTCCTGCTCCGATACAAGACGTAGTTAAAATGGAGAAGATGGCAGGTCCCGCAGGAGCCTTTGTAGCAAAAGAGAATTTTCCAAAAGATTATTTTTTAATGCCAAAAAATCTTCCCTACTTAGTTGGGTTAACACTTTATGACGCAGCTAGTTCTAACTTGAATTTATCAAAGGAGCAGATAGACTCTATTTTAAAAATAAAACAAGAGTTGATGTCAGAAGCTGCAAAAAAAGC
The DNA here is from genome assembly GCF_023229105.1 of Sulfurimonas sp. Lineage (GTDB taxonomy): Bacteria > Campylobacterota > Campylobacteria > Campylobacterales > Sulfurimonadaceae > Sulfurimonas. Next base: position 5,534 of record NZ_JALNZY010000082.1, on the reverse strand, counting down.
CCTTGTTATTAAAAAACTTGAGCTTGATTTAATGCAAAAAGTCTCTTTTAAACACAAAAGCCAAAAAGTCGCAGAGCTCTATCCTGCAGTTGATGAGATAGCAAAATTAAGAGCTGAACTAACAAAAATACATCTAGGTTGTATTGAAAAAGTCAAAGCTGTTCTTACTCCTGAGCAGTTTGAAGAGATGCTTGACTACGGCGTTGTAAATATGTTTTAGACCCTTGCCTCTTGGCAAGGAGTTCTAAAAATATTACTTTATAGCGATTCTTTTTGATTTTTTTGACTCTGCTTTTTCAAGCATAATATAGAGCCTTCCATTTTCATATTTTGCGTCTATACTTTGCCTGTCTATATTATCAGAGAGAGCAAAACTTCTGCTAAAGAGTCCAAAGCTTGATTCACAAAGATAGTAGTCATCCTCTTTAGTCTCATTTTTATATCTTCTTTGTGCATTCACAGTTAGATAATTATCCTCTACTTTTATCTCTATGTCCTCTTTTTTTACACCCGGAAAATCTATCTCTATGCTAAAAATATCATCAGAACGTTTTGCCAAATTTGCAAAAGGGAGGTGACTTGCCACATTATCAAATGTACCTTTAGCAACTTCTAATCCTTTTTTAACCTTCTCTTCTACTTTATCTGCAAATTTTTTTGATGTTTTTGTAATATTCATCTCATCCTCCTGCTATTTTATCTCAATTTTTTTAGAAGATTTTTGCTCAATCTGCATTTTTGGGATTATAACCTCTAAAACGCCATCTTCACATGCCGCTCTAATATTTTCAGCATCAACTTTCTCAGGAAGTGTAAAGCTTCTTTGAAATTTCCCATAGCTACTTTCCACTCTGTAATAATCATCTTCTTTTATTTCACTTTTTGTCTCTCTTTTACCTGATATAGTAAGCATGTTGTTCTCAACACTAACATCAATATCCTCTTTTTTTACACCCGGCAAATCGACATCCACATGGTAGGCATCCTTGCCCTCTCTTGTGTTTACGGCAGGTTTAAAATCTACCAACGTATCACTATTACTCTCTTCTTCAAAAGAGTTTAAAAAATCGCTTAAAAAATCGAAACCTCTTTTTTTTCTATAAGACTCTGCCGGACTTAAGTATCTTGAAACTAACATAACAAACTCCTTATATTTAAATTATTTTATAACTTAAACTTTTGTTTAAGTTAGCATTATTATATAAAAGATTCAAAGAAAAATTTGCTACTTATGTAGCATCTTTATCGTTTTTTCTAGCAATTTTTGAAGATTTATAACTTTAATATTTTTTCTGCTTGTATGAATAATTTTTTCTTGTTTTAGCTCTTTAATCGCTCTCTCTACAACATGTCTGACTGTTCCTAGAAGTTTTGAGATTTCACTGTTTGAGAGGTTTTGCAGAAGTTTATATTTAAAAGCACTGTTTGGATTTATATTTTCTAAAAGAAGATGCATAAGCCTCTCTTTTACATCATAAAGCGATAGTTCACTTGCTAAAGACTCTACATGTCTCATTTTAGCTGCTATATATGGGAAAAAAATTCTATTGAATGTAGCGTTATTATCTATCCAGTATCTAACCTTTTGGATGGGAAATTGAAGCACTTTGCAATCTTCTAAAACTTCATACATTACCTCATGCGGCTTCTCATCTAAAAGCGATACAACATCAAACATATCTCCTCTCTTATAGATAAAGAGTGTCTGTTCTTTTGAGTTCTCAAAATTGAGCTGATAAGTTTTTACTCTTCCCTCTACAATAATATAAAAATATTTTAATAAGTCATCAGCACAAAACAAGGAGGAGCCTTTTGCGTAGTTTAATGTTTTAGAGCAGCGGTAAAACTCCTCCTTAAAATCTTTATCAACATCATGAAGTAACTCTATATCGTAAGGTTTTGTTTTCATTCTGCCATCCAATACACAAAAATAAATTCCTTCTATTCTATCATTTTTGATATAATTCTAACAATTTTACATTCATAAAGGAAATAATCTTAATGTATATTTATGATTCGGTTCAAAAAACAAAAAGAGAGTTTGTTCCGCAAGAGCGTGGCAAAGTTTCACTCTATGTTTGCGGTCCCACCGTTTATGACAATGCTCATTTAGGACATGCAAAAAGTGCCTTGGTTTTTGATCTACTCTTTCGCGTCTTAAGAGCAAACGACTATGAAGTTACTTATGCTAGAAATATTACAGATATTGATGATAAGATTATCCAAAAAGCACAAAAAAGCGGCAAAGAGATAAAAGAGATAACCGATTTTTATACAAATGCTTTTCATCATGAGATGAACAAACTCGGAGTTATCAGACCGACTATTGAACCAAAAGCAACAGAGTCGCTTGAAGCAATGTTTAAACTTATTTTAAAACTTCTTAAAGACAAACATGCGTACAAAACAAGCCACGGCGACATCTATTTTGACACCTCAAGCGATAGCCAATACCTTCAACTCTCACATAGATTTCAAGACGAAGATGATAAAAAACAGCGTGTTGAAGGCTCGTTGGAGAAAAAAAACAGTGCTGATTTTGCTCTATGGAAAAGCGTGAATGACAATAGCATCTCCTTTGATTCTCCTTTTGGCAAAGGTCGCCCAGGCTGGCATCTGGAGTGCTCTGCCATGATAGAAAAACATCTTGCAAAACCAGATAAAAAGTTTGCGGTAGATATCCACGGAGGTGGAGCAGATTTGCTCTTTCCTCATCATGAAAATGAAGCGGCACAAACGAGATGCGCAACAAACCATGAGCTAAGTGCATACTGGATGCATAACGGCTTTGTGAATATTGATGGCGAAAAGATGTCTAAGAGTTTAGGCAACAGTTTTTTTCTCAAAGATGCGCTTAAAGTCTATGACGGCGAAGTTTTACGCTTCTACCTTTTGAGTACGCACTATAGAAGCAACTTTAACTTTAACGAAGAGGATTTACTAAACTCAAAAAAGAGACTTGACAAGATTTATAGACTTAAAAAACGCCTCTTTGGACTATCTTTTGAAAATGTAAAAACTTCCTTTTCTGATTCACTCTTAGAAGCGTTAAGCGATGATCTCAATATTTCAGCCTCTTTAGCGCTCATCGATGAAATGATCTCCCACGCAAATGAAACACTTGATACTGCAGGAAAACATAAGCAACTAAAACTCGAAACACTCTCAAATTTAGCGTATATCGAAGAGGTTTTAGGGTTTGGTGTTAAAAATTCTTATGAATATTTTCAATTTGGCGTTGATAAACAGACAAAAGAAAAAATCCAAATGCTCATAAAACAAAGAGATGAAGCAAAAAAAGCAAGAGATTTTGCCGCATCAGATGCACTGCGCCATGAGATTTTAACTTATGGAGTAAACCTGATGGATACTTTACAAGGGACATTTTGGGAAAAGATATAATTCTAGTTTAGTATTAAAAACTCTAAAATATAAAGGCAGACATGCAAGCCGATAAAAAAACTATCTACTCTTGGGCGCTTTACGACTGGGCAAACTCTGCTTATGCAACTACCATTATGGCGGGGTTTTTTCCGCTTTTTTTTAAATCCTACTACAGCGCAGATACCCTAGCTACCACAAGCACCGCAAATCTTGGGTTTGCAAGTTCCATATCCAGTCTTGTTATAGTCCTAATCGCACCGCTTTTAGGTGCAGTTGCTGATGCTGGTTCGATTAAAAAAAGGCTTCTTTTTTTATTTGCATTTCTTGGTATTTTAATGAGTGCTTCGCTGTCGTTTATCGCAGAGGGAGAGTGGCAGAGTGCGCTCTTTGTTTATATACTGGGCAATATCGGTTTTATGGGCTCAAACACCTTTTATGACGGACTTTTACACTCTGTTTCAACCAAAAAAAATGTAGACTATGTCTCAAGTCTTGGTTTTGCACTTGGATATCTTGGCGGTGGTATCCTCTTTAGTATCAATATTTGGATGTTTGAGGATTTTGCATTTTTTGGATTTGAAAATCAGGCGGAGGCGATAAAAGCCTCATTTATAAGTGTAGCTCTGTGGTGGGCGCTCTTTTGTATTCCGCTGTTTTTATTTGTAAAGGAGGAACAAATAGAGGATAAAAAAAGAACCATATCATTTAGGGATGGGTATTTAAGACTCAAAAAAACTTTTGTAAAAATCAGACAACTCAAACATCTCTCTCTTTTTTTAATCGCCTACTGGTTATACATCGACGGAGTAGATACAATTATCCGCATGGCGGTTGATTATGGAATGGCGCTTGGTTTTGACTCCTCAAATCTCATTTTGGCACTTTTACTTGTTCAGTTTGTAGGTTTTCCAGCAACACTTGCCTTTACAAAAATATCAGTTTATCTAGGCACAAAGGGTGCAATTTTTCTTGCCATCTTTATCTATCTTTTTATAATCATATTGGCTGTTTCAATGCAACATGTTTCTGAATTTTATTTGCTTGCAGTTATGATTGCACTTGTTCAAGGCGGTATTCAGGCACTTAGTCGCTCCTACTACTCAAGAATGGTTCCAAAAGAGTATTCGGCGGAGTTTTTTGGTTTTTATAATTTTATAGGTAAATTTGCCGCTATTTTTGGACCTCTTCTCATCGCTGTTGTGGCACTACTTACCCAAAACTCAAGAGTCTCCATCGCTTCCATTTCCATCTTGTTTATCTTAGGGGCAGTTTTGCTCTACTTTGTTAATGAGAAAAAGGGAGAAAAGGAGCTCCATGATGCGCTTATGTAAAGGCTTCTAGCTCGCTTTTTATAGCTTCTCTTACCTCTGTTATTATCTCGTTATAATCCATTGAATGCGGCTGTATCGGTTTTAAAAAGGTAACCTTTATTTTTCTAGGCCTTGGAAATAGCATTCCTGTTCCGAGTGCCTCATAACTCCCATCAATGACTACAGGAACAACGGGCACACCAAAAGTTTTAGAGAGCATCGCAAAATATGGTCTAAACTCCAAAAGTTTTCTATCACGTGTTCTTGCCCCCTCTGGAAAAATTACTAGATTATTTTTGCTTCTTATTGGAAGCGCACAAAACTGCATAGTCTCTTTTAAGTTCTCATTTGCATCTATTAAAATAGTCTGCCCATGCTTAGATATCGGCTCTAAAAGCCTAGTTCCAAAAACTTGCTTATATGCTAAAAAAAAGGTTTTTTTTAAGATTTTATAAGGAAGCGCAGACTCAATCAAAAATCCATCAAGCATACTCTGATGAGATGGCGCTATAATAGATGAAGAAGAGGGAATATTATCCACCCCTCTTATTTCAAGGCGAAAGTAAAGGCGAAAGAGCGGATAGAGGATACTCTTATAAAGAGACATAATTAGCGGAGAATATATTAACTTCTCATCAATATCTTCTCTTAAAAGCTCCTCCCAGTCAGGCATAACAGGTTTTACATACAGACTGTTCTCTTTTATATAAGCATAAAGAGACTTAAATATCATCATATGCGAAAAGAGCGCTTCATCCATTTTTACCCCGAAACTCTGCTCAATAAACACAAAAAGCTCCACATAGTTAAGTGAGTCAAGTTCAAGATCTAGCTCAAGAT
>NZ_JALNZY010000081.1 GCF_023229105.1 Sulfurimonas sp. | reverse complement strand
CAAACATGAAACCTGCCTTGATGACTGCTATTATCGTGACATTTGCTCATACTGTCGGGGAGTTTGGGGTAGTTTTAATGGTGGGAGGAAGTATCCCCGAGGAGACAAAAGTGGCTTCGGTGGCTATTTATGAGATGGTAGAAGTGATGGATTACGGTGCGGCGCATATTTATAGTGCCATCATGCTGATAATTAGTTTTTTGGTACTCATTAGTGTCTATATTTTTAACGCTAATGTGAAAAAGATTGGACAATAGCATGATAACAATCAATATACAAAAAGCACTTTATGGAAGTAGCGCAGAGATGAACTTGCAAGTAGATTTGAATATAGCACAAAATGATTTTGTAGCACTTGCAGGGCAAAGTGGAAGCGGAAAAACCACACTTCTTAGAATCTTAGCCGGTCTTGAAGACTCAAGAGGAGTTATACAAGTAGGAGATGAGATTTGGCAGGATAGTGATAAAAAGATACATTTAGCTCCTCAAAAAAGAAAGATAGGTTTTGTATTTCAAGATTATGCACTTTTTTCAAATATGAGCGTAAAAGACAACCTTTTGTATGTCAAAAAGGATAAAGCCTTAGCATCACACCTTTTAGAAATCACAGGTCTTACTTCGTTTAAAAACCGCTTTCCAAATACCCTAAGCGGCGGGCAAAAACAGAGAGTGAGCTTGTGTAGGGCTATGATGAACTCTCCAAAACTGCTTTTGATGGATGAGCCGCTCTCTGCTCTTGATCCGCAAATGAGAACAAAACTGCAAAACGAGATACTCTCTTTACATAAAGAGTTTGCTACCACCACTATCATGGTAAGCCATGACCCTAGCGAGATATATCGTCTAGCAAACCGTGCGGTAGTTCTTAACCTAGGGCAAATCATAAATGACGGCACACCAAAAGAGATACTCCTTCAAACTAGCGGTTCGGCAAAATTTTCTTTTGAAGGGGAGCTTCTTGACATCATTAAAGTTGATGTTATTCATGTGGCTGTCATCGCTATTGCTCAACAAATAGTAGAAGTCGTAGTAAGCGAAGAAGAGGTCGGGACACTATCGATAGGACAGACGGTTCGTGTTGGCACAAAGGCTTTTAGTCCGATTATTAGCGGCTAATATTGCAATACTCCAGATATATATACTATAAATAAATAACTTAAGGGTAATTAATATAGAATTTATCTATAGTATTACAAAATTAAATTGGCGAAATTGTAAAATATAAAAATTGTCGATGCTTTTATCAGGATTGTTCATGACTAACAACCAAAAAAAATCTATCATTAATTTTGGATTAAATAAACTCAAATCTATTCTGGATATAAATAGCAATAACATTGTCAGCTCCTTTTTTAAAAGAGCTCTCTTCTCCGTTATATTTATCAGCATAATAAGCACTATATTTATAATCAATTTTCAACAGTACACCTTTTATACATCCCTAGCAGACGAGATTAGAACAAATGTGGATGAGAGATTGGATAAGTACAGCGAAAACCTAAAATTCACAGATATGAAAATACTTAAAGAAGATGTTAAAGTATTAATGGAGCAACTCGGATTTATTACTATTGAAATATATGATGATAAAAAAGAGAAGTTTTTCAAAGTCGCTTCTGCAGAAGAAAAATTTGCAAACAAACTAAAACTCATTCAAACCGACTACAAGCTTATTGGGCATAATTTTCCGACATCTAAAAAAATGAATTATAACTTTTTTGAAATTTCAGATAAACATAATTTTATGCAGATTTTCTACCCTATATATAAATCAAACAGACTACTCGGGTATATCGAGGGTATCTCTTATATAGAACCAATTGTCGTTGAAAGATTTAAACAAGGCATATTTACAACAATAGTAACCGTAATGTTGACAATATTTATTTTTTCTCTTCTGATATTTCCGCTCATATATTTTGCATATAAAAAGCTAAATGCACACAGACTAGAGCTTTTATCTAGCAATATTATGACGATTAATACTCTGGGTAATGCAATTGCCCTTAGAGATAGTGATACAAATGAGCATAACTACAGAGTAACTCTCTACGCAATTAAATTTGCACAAAGCATAAATCTAGACAATGAAAATATTAAAGTGTTAATAAAAGGAGCCTTTTTGCATGATGTTGGAAAGATAGGAATATCCGACAATATCCTTCTAAAAAATGGAAGTTTAAATGAGGAAGAGTTTGAAATAATGAGAAGCCATGTGGTTAAAGGAGTTGAACTTGTCAACGATGACAGTTGGCTAGAAGATGCTAAGGCTGTAATTTTATATCACCATGAAAGGTATGACGGAAGCGGTTACCCAAACAAAGTAAAAAACAAGGAGATACCAATTACAGCTAGAATATTTGCTATTGTTGATGTATTTGATGCACTAACTTCAAAAAGACCTTATAAAGAGCCGTTTAGTTATGAAAAAAGTATCGAGATTTTAAAAGATGGTTATAATAGCCAATTTGACGGGGAGTTGTTAAATCATTTTATTAAAATTTCCAATAAACTATATACAGATGCCAGACTAAAACAAAAGGAGGAGCTAAAAAAAGAGCTCGAGAGTCTAATAAAAAAATACTTTTTAGAGTAGCCTTTTTTTTCTTTTTTCTTTAGTTCCTTTTTAGATGCAACACAGCGCCGCTAAAGAGGTTTAATCAGATATAAACCTTTGCTAAATATAAGTCAGATTCAACTATAATAATAGAAACAAGTATAATACTAAACTATTGGAAGAATTAATAAGTGAATTGGCTAAATTTTTTTAAACCTAAAACAGAACAGAAGCACTTCTTCGGAAGAAGCATCAACGCAAATCTATCCAAAGATGAGGAAGATTTGTTCAACAAAGCAGACGAAGCTTTTGAGGCAAAAGATATACTAAGTGCTTATGAATACTTCTTCAAATCTCTTGAAAACTTCTCTAGTGGCAAATCAAACCAAAATATCCTAATCACAAAAAATGAAGATAAACTAAACTTTGAAATATTTCAAGGAACAGCGAGAATAATAGGAACAATAACTAAAGATAATTTCTACGCAGAAGCCATTTTGACAAAAAAAGCAGCGGCAAATGTCGCACTAAAACGCTTAATTTTAGAGAGAAACTACCAACTGACATACGCTTACTACTTCAGCGATAAGGAGTATATAAAACTAAAACTTTTTCTTGATAACATAACCATGACCCCGCAAAAGGTCTTTTTCCCACTGCGTGAACTTGCTCTTAATGCAGACTTTGACAAGGAGCATATAAGAAGCGAATTTTTAGATATACCCATTGAGGATATAGCACATTTAAAGATCATGGATGAGGATGAGTTGCGGTTCAAATATGACTTTATGCGCAGATGGATTGATGAAGTAAATGCAAAGATAGCCACCCTTCCATCAAACGATAATGCAGCCATGCAGTCGTTTATACTTCTTTATCTTATGTTTAAAATAGATTATCTACTCGTACCAAAATATAGCATGTTTCAAAAGTCAAGCAAAAAAATTCTAGAGTATTTTAGTGACGAAGACCTAACTGTTGAGTCAAAAAATGAGGAGATTAGAGAGTATATAAATGAACTAAGTGAGATGAGTTTTGATCTGTTTAAAACAAACTTCTATGATGCTAAATATACCTTCAACCCTAGCGACAAATCTGCTCATGAGGATATAGAAATTTTCATAACGGAATCGCTAGCAAAAATTAGATGGTACAAAAACAACAGATACAATCAAGTAATCCCAACAATGTATAAGTATATAGCACTCTATCTGCTCTACAACTATGGGCTTCATCCGGTAACAAAGGCTCTTCTTCACACCCTAGTAGAGATTCAAAATACGGACTTTTTTAAAGCTCTTGGCTATAAAACTCTTTACGATGAGCAAAACTCGTCATTTTCAAAAAGAGCTGTTATCTCAAAGATAGAAAATATTATCTCGCCGCATCAAAGCCGATATAAGATGCTTAAACCTTTTGGAGACAAACTTAACTTTACATCCCTAAACGAGTTTAGCAACAGCTTTTATCTGCAACTTAAAAATCTTAACTTTGAAAAGATATAGCCATGAATATACAAGCCATACTAGAGAGTTACGCCGAAAATATTATACAGATTATGACACCATACGGCAACGGCACTGGGTTTATCGTTGATGATTTAATTGTTACCAATTCGCATGTAGTTGCGGGACTTAAAGAGGTTGTTATCAGTGCAAAAAAGATTAAAAGAAGCATCGCAAAAGTCGTCTATGATGATGCATATTTTGATCTTGCTTTTATAAGTTTTGATTTTAAAAAGCCTAAAAACCAGTTTATTCTCTCAACTAAAAGTGTACAAAACGGCGATACAGTAGTTGCCATAGGTCACCCTTATGGGCTTCATTACAGCGCTACCGAGGGAATAGTCTCAAAAGCTTCAAGGATATACGGGGAACTTGAATATATTCAGATTGATGCCGCTATAAATCCGGGAAACAGCGGCGGACCACTTTTAAATACGGACGGGGAAGTTATCGGCGTAAACACATTTATCATACTAAACTCAAATAATCTAGGCTTTGCGCTCCCCTATTTTTACGTTGATGAGGCGCTTAAGAGCTACAAAAATCTTAACAGCGAAAATATTATTAAATGCTCCTCATGTAAAAACTTAATCAAAGAAAATAGTATCAAAAACTACTACTGTCCTGAATGTGGCGTAAAACTAGAGATTGCAAAACTGCGAGCAAAGGGGTATAAACCTACAGGAAGCACTAAGCTTCTTGAGGAGATTTTAGGCTCTTTAGATGTAAATGTTACACTTGCTAGAAGATCTCAAGCATCATGGAGGATTGAGCACGGAACTGCGCGCATTGAGATAAACTACTATGACAACGGAATTATTATAGGGGATTCAAAGCTTTGCGTTATCCCAAAAGAAAATATAGCGCAAATTTATGACTTCTTGCTCAATGAGAATGACAAACTATCATATCTGCGCTTCTCTATTAACGAAAATTTTGTATATTTATCTTATATTATAATTGACTCGTCTTTAACGCTAAAAGAGGGGAAAACCGCAATAGAGAGGCTTTTTAAAAAAGCAAATGAGTATGATGATATCTTAATAAATAAATTCGGCGCTATAAAACAAAAACGAGATGAAGAGGATGAATAATAATGAGTAAATTTTTAGAGTTTAAAGTAGATTTGAAGAGTTTCATAAAAGAGTTAAATGAGAGAGTAGAGAATAACAACAAAAAAGTAGAAGAACTTTTAAAAATAAAGCAGAAAAATTTTGCAAATTTTGTGAAACCTTTAGAGCTAATGGATGAGTTTTTGGGGCAGTTTTTTACTCCGCTATCACACCTAAACTCTGTTAAAAACACAAAACAAACACAAAAGATATACGCAGCATCTCTGCCGATTATTACCGAGTATTCCACAAAACTCTCACAAAACATAGAGATTTACAAAGCTTACAAAGATATACAAAAAAAAGAGCAAAAAAGCCTGAATCAGGAGCAAAAGAGAGTTTTAAAACTTAATATTTTGGGCTTTGAGTTAAGCGGTGCGCATTTGGATGATGCAACAAAAGCTAGACTTCAAGAGATAAACATAAAAAAGAGTGAACTCTCAAACAACTTCTCTCAAAACCTCCTAGATGCGACTAATGAGTATGAGTATATCGTATGTGACGCAAAAGATGTCAAGGGGTTACCGCAGAGTGATTTACAGAGTGCAAAATTTAAAGAAAACGGCATCACTAAATATAGATTTACGCTTCAGATGCCATCATACATAGCCTACATGACGTATGGAGGAAATGAAAAAATAAGAGAAGAACTCTACCGTGCATATGTAACAAGAGCACCACAAAATGCACAAATTATTGATGAACTTTTATCCCTAAAATATGAGATGAGTAAACTTTTAGGATTTCAAAACTATGCCGAGTATTCACTCGCTAGCAAGATGGCAAAAGATAACAAAAGCGTTATCGTTTTTTTGGAAAAACTTATTAAAAATTCTATAGCGCAAGCAAAAAAAGAGCTCCAAGAACTCCAAGAAATATCTAAAAAACCGTTACAAAGTTTTGATAGCGCATACTACAGCGAGCTTCTCAAAAAAGCCAAGTATGAGCTTGATGAGGAGGAGTATCGTCCCTACTTTGAACAAAAGAGTGTTTTAGAGGGAATGTTTGAATTCTTAAACAAACTCTTTGGAATAAGCTTTAAAAAGATAGAAGAAGAGTTGTGGCATAAAAAAGCAATCTCTTATGATTTGCATGTAGATAACAGATTAAAAGCGAGGCTTTATCTTGATTTGGAAACGAGAAAGGGCAAACAAGGAGGTGCGTGGATGAACAACTTTCAAACCCACTGCCAAGATGAGGATGCTAATGAGCAGCTTGCATCTGCCGTTATCGTATGTAATTTTCCTCCCTCTTCTAGCAAAAACCCTTCGCTCCTAAGACATGATGATGTGGTAACTCTTTTTCATGAGATGGGACACGCTTTGCATCACATGTTAAGCAATGTCGATGAAAATGGAGTAAGCGGTGTAAATGGCGTGGAGTGGGATGCGGTTGAATTTCCATCGCAATTTTTAGAAAACTTTGCCTATGAACCGAGTGTATTAAAACTCTTTGCGTGTCACTACAAAACAAAAAAGATACTCCCGGAGGAGATGATAGAGAGGTTAGTAAAAAGCAAAAACTTTCTCTCAGCACTCGGAATGCTTAGACAGCTAGAGTTCTCTCTTTTTGATTTTAAACTCCACACAAAACTCTATCAAGGTAACGAGATTCAAAATCTTTTGGACTCCATTAGAGAAGAGACTGCACTTATAAAACCGCCTTTATACAACAAGTTTCAAAATGGTTTTTCACATATTTTTTCAGGCGGTTATGCTGCTGGTTATTATAGCTATAAATGGGCGGAAGTGTTAAGCGCAGACGCTTTCTTTAGTGTAACTCAAGAGGGAGTATTTAACTCAGATATCGCTAAAAAATATCTTCATATAATCTTAGAAGGCGGCGGCGCAAAAAGTATGGATATCCTCTTTGGGGAGCTTATGGGAAGAGAACCAAACCCTGATAATCTGCTTCGTTTAAATGGAATTATATAGTTGAGATACCTATTCTTGGTTCTGTTGTTTTGTGCAACACTTTTTGGAGAGAAGATTTTGAAGATAGCAACATATAATGTAGAAAATCTTTTTGACTTACAAAAAAGCGCTTATGAATATAGCGAGTATGTTCCTAACGGCACATCAGGCTGGAACCAAAAAAATTACAAAATTAAACTGAAAAATATTGCACAGGTTATTAAAGATATAGATGCAGATATTATCGCCCTTCAAGAGGTTGAGTCCCTACAAGCACTCCTTGATTTGAGGTTTGCGCTTAAACAAAACGGACTATATTATCAATACTACAGTATTGCGGATAAAAAAAACAGTGTTATAAAAGTAGCGCTTCTTAGCAAAATCCCGTTTATCTACTCCAAAGAGATAAGTGTGACACAAACGTATGCATATAGAAATATACTAGAGGCAAAATTAAAAATAGACAATACCGAACTTTATATTTTTGTAAATCACTGGAAATCAAAAGCTGGAGCAGAGAGCATGAGAATAGTCTCTGCAAAAGCACTTAAAAAAAGAATTTCAGAGATAGGATTTGATAAAAACATCATTCTACTTGGGGATTTTAACTCTGATTATGAAGAGTATTTAAAATTCAAAAGAAAAAGAAAACATAATGACACCGACGGAATAACTGGCATAAATCATATACTAGGAACTATTAACCAAAGAGATTTCGCCAAACATGTTAAACACTCAAAAGAGAGTTTTTACAATCTTTGGTATGATACCGATACTACAAAGAGATATAGCTACATCTTTAGAGGGGAAAAAGAGGTGTTGGACAATATACTTGTATCTCAGGCTCTTCTCAAAGATAAAGATGCCTCATATCTTCATGGAAGCATTTCAAATTTTAACAAAGAGTATCTCTTTAAGGGGGAAAATATTTATAGATGGGAAATTTCTCGTGCGAAAGTAAGAAAACATAAGGGTAAAGGCTACTCTGATCACCTGCCTGTAACGGCTAAATTCAGAGTCAACTAAGACACCAATTAATCTCTTTTTTGCTATGAGATTTAAGATAAAAATTACTTTGTGAAAATGGTTTAGAACCAAAAAAACCACGATAAGAAGAGAGAGGTGAGGGATGCGGCGCTTTTAATATAAGATGCTTGTGCATGTCAATGAGTCCCTCTTTTTTTTGTGATGGATTTCCCCATAAAATAAAAACTAAATTTTCATATCTGTGAGACAACCTACTAATAACAGAATCAGTAAATCTCTCCCACCCAATATTTTTATGTGAATTTGGTTGAGCTTCAACCACACTAAGAATACTATTTATAAGTAAAACACCCTGCTCTGCCCACTTGGTAAGATTACCCTCTTTAGGCATGCTGCAATTTACATCATCATGCAACTCTTTAAAAATATTAACCAATGATGGAGGGATTCTGCACTCATTGCAAACTGAAAAAGCTAATCCATTTGCCTGATTATGACCATGATAAGGGTCCTGCCCAATTATTACAACTTTAACATCATCCAAAGGAAGCAGATTAAAAGCTCTAAAAATATTTTCATATTTGGGAAATACAGTTTTTGTTTCATACTCTAAGTCTATGAATTTCTGAAGTTTTATAAAGTAATCTTTTGATAATTCATCTTCTAAGAAAATATACCAGTCATTATTAAGTACCATGCGAATCCTATAAAAATAATTAGTTGATTATATATAAATTTTATTTCAAATAGATAATAAAGCAAATTTAGACAGTAAAAAAATTAAATTGAAGTTATATGAAATTAAATATTATTATTTAGTTAAAAGAAGAAGTCGAGTAAGAAGTAAAAATGATCAACTAGGCAGCGACCTACATTTCCAATCCTGCAAGGATCAGTATTATCAGCGATGAGAGGCTTAGCTTCTGGGTTCTGAATGGAGCCAGGCGTTTCCCTCTCTCTATAGCCACCTA
>NZ_JALNZY010000080.1 GCF_023229105.1 Sulfurimonas sp. | reverse complement strand
GAGATAGAAGCATTTTCGCTTGAGGATTGTTTTGAAGTCTCTATAAGGTCTCGTAGGGTACTTATGAGAGAGTTAAATCCGCTTGCCATTTGTGAGAGCTCAAGAGGAGCATCTTCATCGGCCTGTATAGTTAAATTGTTGTTTTTTGTTATGTCAAGTAGAGTTGTTTCAAATTTTTCTAATGGATTTGAGATAGATATTTTTATGAAATATAGTAAAAAAAGAGTAAAGACAACTATTCCGATTATCACGGCTGATGTTAATTTTACAATATTAGAAGTCGCCTTCTCAAGCTTATCCTCTATCGTAGAGTTTGTAACTTTGAAAAGCTCAAGCTCTACATCCCTAAGGAGATTTATGGAAGAGGTAACGCTTGAGAACCACACTGAAGAGTCAATACCAAAACCACCTTGCATGCCTTTGTCTTTTGCTATATTCATCATGGATGTCATCTTGTTTACAACTTCACCTTTGTATCTATCTTCGTAGAATTTTTTTAACTCTTGGGAGGTAAGATTGGTAAACTTACGTATATTTACATCATATGTGTTTACGCGTCCTAGAAAGGCAAAGTAATCCTTTTCACTAAAAGAGTCTCTGCTAAATGCAACATTAAGGTTTGCTCTTATCTGCCCCATCGACTCCTTTGCAGATGCCATATGTGTATAGGCTTGAATGGTATTTCTTATCTCTTTACTCTCTATAAGGGAGGGTGCGAATGTAGTAGCATCAACAAGAGTTATTATTATGTTTGTAAAGTATGCCTCAACCTCTGCACTCTCCATAGAATTTGAGTCAATGGCTGCTCTTTGTTGAGTTAAGTTTATAAATGAGTTTAAGATTTTATCATCATCGCCATTTGTTAGCTCATATACTTTTTTTAACTCTTGGGTAGCAATATCAACTTTTTTTCTTAGAGATAAAAGGGAATCACCATTGTTTTTTCCTCCACTTGCACTAAAGCCAACACTAAGACCTCTCTCCACTTGCATACAATGAACTACTTTTGCAAGAGCTTCAGTTTCTAAAACACGATTTTTGGTTGTTTCTAAAATGCTCTTATCTTTGATAGTATCTACTACCATAGAAACTGATAAAAGTACGATAGCAATAATAGGAATTATTACTAAAAATAATAGCCTTAGTTTAATACTTAGTCTCTTCATTGATTTATACCCTTTTTTGTTTTTAATGAATAATAACATAACTAATTTTTATTTATATTGATTTATAACAAGTTATTATTCTTTGCTTCTTGGAGTAATCTGTTTGTTAGCTACTGTAAAATAAAAAGATGCTAAAATATAGCAATTTTAAAATAGAGGAATTTTATATGCCGCTACTAGACAGTTTTACGGTTGACCACACGATTATGCCCGCACCGGCAGTTCGCCGAGCTAAAGGGATGAAAACGCCAAAAGGTGACGATATTACAGTATTTGATTTACGATTTGTTCGCCCCAATAAAGAGATTTTATCCTCAGAGGGCATCCATACGCTAGAGCATCTTTTTGCCGGATTTATGAGAGACCATCTAAACTCCAATGATGTCGAGATTATTGACATCTCTCCGATGGGTTGCCGTACCGGATTTTATATGAGCGTAATAGGTACGCCCGAGGAGAGAGTTGTAGCAGATGCGTGGAGAGCTTCGATGGAGGATATACTTAAAGTAAAAGAGCAAAAAGATATTCCGGAGCTTAATGTTTATCAATGTGGGACATATAAGATGCACTCTCTAGCAGACGCAAAAGAGATAGCTTCTAAAGTGTTAGAGCGCGGAATCGGCGTGATGGACAACGACGCACTCTCTCTTGATTTGGCAAAAGTGAAGTAGTAGATGTATATCTTGATTCCTTTAAATAGTGAGGATGTACAAGATGCATCAATAACTAAACTAAGTGATGTGAAAATCTGGGCACAGGTTCTTTTGGAAGAGGGGCAGGTAAGAGAGATAAACCTTAACATAGATAAAGATTTGTTTGAGAACTTTAGTGAAGTGCTTATAGTTATGGATGATAACGAGTATGTATGGCCCTTTATAGAGCTGGGCATGATGGTTTTAGTTGCACATACCCAAAGAAGTATTGATGATATCATGGAAGCATTTCTCTTTAAAGAGTTAAATGAACTCGCTTATTAGAGAGCTTTTGCATAATACTTAGATGAAATTTCCTTTTAAACACTTCCACCCATATGAGGTTTTTTTAGACTTAAATACACAAAAAGTAATCGTGGGAACACTTCCGCCGCCTCGATTTTCTATGCAGCAGCTCAAGCCCCGAGATGTAGACTTTTGTTATGGTTCGCAGGACAATCTTTTATGGCAGGCACTTGATAGTATCTTTGATTTAAACCTTTTGTTTGATAACTCCAAAGAGGCAGTAGCTCAACGAAAAGCATTTTTAATAAAAAAGCGTATCGGAATTTGCGATATTGTGCACTCCTGTGAGAGATATAAAATAGATGCCAGTGATATCGGCATGCAAAATATAGTTTTACGTGATTTAGTAGGCTTTATAAAAACCTATAAAAATATTCGCACTCTTATTTTTACCGGCGGAGGCTCTAAAAATGGACCTGAATTCTTTTTCAAACAACAGCTAAAAACTCATGAACTTAAGCTCCAAAAGTGCCTAGATGAAAATCTGCGTATTCACACATTTACAATTGATAACCGAGTTATTACCACCTACTCCTTAATTTCTCCCTCAAATGCCGCCAACCGCTTTATCGGAGCAAACCCTATTTTTAAACAAAAAAGAGCTATAAATCCAAACTACAGCACTTTAGATTTTAGAGTAGAGCAGTATGAAAGAGTTTTTAATAGATAATGGACAAAATGAAAAATTTTAACGATGAACTTCACTCAATGGTCTTAAGTGGGGATGGCAGTTATACGGCTTATTCAAAAGAGTATGGTGAGCATTATCACTCCACGAAAGATGGCGCACTTTATGAGTCGCTTGTAAAACATGTTATTCCTGCTTTTAGTCTAAAAGCGGGAGCAAAAGAGCTAAATATCTTAGACATCTGCTTTGGACTTGGGTTTAACACTTTAGCAACCATCCATTATTGTAAAAAAAATTCTCTTAATCTTAAACTAAATATTTTTTCCCCTGAACTTGACTCCTCGCTTGTAAAATCACTACTTAAGTTTATCTACCCACAGGAGTTTGATGAGCTTGGGCATATTATTTTAGAGTTGGCAAAGAGCGGTCTGTATCAAGATGAAGCTCTACATGTAGAACTATTTTTAGGAGATGCTAGAGAGTATGTGAGAACTTTTAGATGCGAGAAATTTGACATAGTATATCAAGACGCATTTTCTCCTAGTTCAAACCCTGCATTGTGGACAAAAGAGTATTTTGATGAGATAAAAAATGTTATAAAAAAAGATGGAGTTTTAACAACATATTCAATCTCTCTGGCTACAAGATTGGCACTTTATGCCAACGGCTTCAACGTTTATGTAAACGGCGGAGAAGGCTTTAGAGACTCTACCGTGGCATCTTTGCAAGAGATAGAGGGATTTAAGTATGTGGATATGGAGCATAAGATAGGGTGTAATCCAGATGCAAAACCTCTTACAGACTAGGTTCTAAACTTATCTAGCTGCGTTTTTAGCGTCTGGCTGATTGTGTAAAGCTCATTTGAGCCTGTTGAGATATCAAAAGCGCTCTGTCTGTTTTGATTTACTATTTTGTCTATTGATTCTATGTTATCTAAAATAAGTTCCGCTTTTTCTTGAACATCTTGTGTGCTTTGCAGCGAGGAAGATGCCAAATCCGCAGTTGAGGTTATAATCTCTTTCGTATGTTGAAGCTTATCTCTCATAAGCTCTGAATTATTGCTAAGCGCTCTAGTTTTTTCAACATTTTGATTCATCTGAGTGCTTGCATCTGTTATGGATTGGATAATTATGCTTACGTTTGCATAAATCTCGCTTATTGCTCTTTGTGTGCTCTCGGCTAGTTTTCTTACTTCATCTGCAACAACTGCAAAACCTCTTCCATGTTCGCCTGCACGGGCTGCTTCTATGGCAGCGTTAAGGGCAAGAAGATTTGTTTTGTCGGCAATATCTTCTATGATTTTTAAAACATCACTGATTTTTTGTGCATCATTTGTTAGCTGATTAAGGTGAGAAGCGATATCTTCTTCTGTTTGGGCATTTCTTTGAATTTTATCTACTATATCTAAAATATTTGTCTGAAGCTCTTGCAGATTGTCCTCCGCTCTTGCTGTAACTTCTTGAGTCTCCTTAACGTTAAGAGTCGTTGTATTGAGCTTCTCTTTCATGTCATCACTCATATTTTTTGTAGCATTTACCAGCTCAAACTCTTGGTTTGAGCCTTCGCTAATTGATGATGCACTATTTTTCATCTCTAGAGTGTGTCTGCTGTTTAAATCAGATGAGTTTTTTGCTTCATTTAGAGCTTTGCGAACCTCTTGTAACAACTGTATAAAAGCCGCAGATACTTCTCCGAGTTCATCATTCTTTTTATAAAGTGACTGCTCGTTAGACAAATCAAGTGTTTTAAGGGTAGAGACAATTATCTCTCTGATTGAGTAGATGCCGTTTTTTATGAAGGAGTAGAGTCTGAAATTTAGAAGTGCCGATACCGTGATAAAAAATATTATTAAAATAAATATATCGTAAAACGTTTTTTCTAAAGAGGAGGAAGTTTCGTTGTAGATGCTTTTGATTTTATTGTTGACTTTTTGTTTTATGATATTGAACTCTTTGTTTATTATTGCGCTCTTTAACGCCCACTCATTTGAAGCGATTTTTGCCAAAACTTCTTTGTTGTTTTTGTTGTAAGCTTGTTCTATATCATCCAATATCTTAGTTGAACTTCTATACTCGGATATTATTTTATCAAAAGAGTTTCTTATATCTTCATCTCTATAAAAGGAGCTATTAATTACACTTTGTATTACAAGTTCTAGGTTTCTTCTTGTCTGAACAAGTGCGATTCTAGCGCCTTCAAAGGCTATAATACCCGTTAGTGCGTTTGAGATATTGTTTTGAATAGAGTTGAAATTATTGATTGCATCAAGAAGCTCATTTTGCGGTTTAAAATTATCTTCATATATTATCTTAAGCGCATACTCTCCGTCATGCGAAGCACTTAAAGAGAAGTAGCCAAGAACGCCCATGCTGATGATAACTACAAATATATTGCTAAGGAGTTTCTTTGATATTAGCAGATTGTCTTTGTGTATTAGTATTTTAAATATAAAAAATAATAAAATAATCAGGACTATCGCAGCTATAGACCTAAGGGCAATGAAGCTGGATATATCCTCTTTTACCTCTTGAATTTCTGCTATCTCTATAACATTGACACCATCTATCTTGAGTCCATCTTTTTTCCATTGACCTATACCGCTTTGTAGCCAAAAAACATTTTTATATCCATCTTTTACGCTTACAACAGCCGCTTTGTATGATTTCCAGCATTTTATGCCGTTACAGTAAAATATCAGTTTTTCATTTTTGTCTTTTGGGAGTCTTGTTTTGTCGTAGAAATCATTACTGTCATCAAATTCTGCAATCTTGTTACTCTCTCCTCCCTTTTCATCATAGTAAGCAGAGATAGCGCCATGTATTCTCTCAAGTGCATATTCAGGCACTTTTCGGGTATCTACAAATATGGCACCATTTTTTTCTAAAGAGAGAGCGGTGTTTGTATCTACAAGAGTTATGCCATGTTTTGAAGCAGTTTGTGCATCAGGAGTATCTGATTTTGCAAAAGAGTAACTGTAAAAGAGAGTAATGATAAAAAAGATTTTTAAAATATGCATAATAATGAAACCTCTATAAAAATTTTCATTCATTAGTATATCAAAAAGTGATTATATTATTATAAATTTTTATAAATTTTTTTCTGTAAATATCTTGTTAAGGGTTGGCTTTATGCTATCAACTGTTAAAAACCTCTAAAAAAGCCTCTCCAAACTGCTCAAACTTCTTCTGTGCGATGCCGTTAACCATAAGCATACTCTCCTTGTCATGCGGTTTGGATGCGGCGATGTTTTTAAGCACTTTATCCGAGAAGATTATATAAGCCGGTACCTGAAGTTCATTTGCCAGTTTGGCTCTTTTTGTTCGCAATTTCTCAAAAAGTTCTGCATCAAAATCAAGTCTCTCTTCACTTTTGACTTTTTTCTCTTTTATGTTTATCTCAAGGCGTGAAGATTTTATGAAAAGCTCTTTTTTACCCCGTAAAATATCAGCCGCTTCATGAGTGAGTTTTAAAACGCTAAATTCTCCTAAGTGTACAATCTTAAGCTCCAAGAGTCTCTCTAAAATGATAAACCACTCTTTTTTAGCAAGATGCATCCCGATACCATAAACCGAGAGCTTATCTGCACCATTTGCCAAGAGCTTCTGCTCTTTTGAACCTCTTAGTATGTCTAAGATGTAGTTTTTTCCAAAATTTTGTTCTGTTTTATAGATGGCGCTTAGAAGCATCTGCGCCTCTTTTGTGATATTCTGCCTTTTTACATCACTGCTTAAACAGTTGTCGCATCTATCAATACAATCATCAAGCGTATCCTCAAAATATTCGGCGAGCTGGCGGTGAAAACAGATTTCGCCTGTAGCATATTTGTAGATAGTATCTATCTTTTGGTTTAGATGCTCTTTGTACTCGATGTTTTGTATCTCGTCTAAAAATCTTTTATGTTGGGTGATGTCTGCTGCATTAAAGAGGAGTAAAACCTCTGCATCTTCGCCGTCTCGTCCAGCACGTCCTATCTCCTGATAGTAGTTTTCGAGTGATTTTGGAAGCGACATGTGGGCTACAAAGCGGATATCGCTCTTATCTATCCCCATGCCAAAAGCGATGGTTGCTACCATAATATCAACTTTGTCGTTGACAAATATTTTGAAGTTTTGCTCCCTTACATGCTGTGGTAATCCTGCATGATAGGGCAGGGATTTGTATCCGCTTTTGTTGAGAAAGATGCTTAGCTCCTCGCTCTTTTTTCGTGAGCTTACATAGATAATCCCACTCTCTTTTTTATGGCGATGCAAAAAAGCTTTTAGCTGTTCATGTCCGTTTGAGACTCTTCTTTGTGCGGAAATAAAGATATTTTTGCGAAACACTTTGCCCTTTAAAAGCAGTGGATTTTCAAGCCGCAATTCTCTTAAGATGTCATGGGTAACATGCTCTGTCGAGGTTGCGGTAAAGGCACAGATTGGAGTGTTTGGAAAGTTTGCTTTTAAATTTCCAAGGGCTCTGTAGTCATCGCGAAACTCATGCCCCCACTGTGAGATGCAGTGTGCTTCATCGACAACAAAAAAGTTAATATTTAAACCTCGCAACATACTAATTGTTGTTTGGTTGTTGAGTCTCTCTGGCGAGAGATACAAGAACTTTAATTTGCCCTCATACGCTCTTTTGATAATCTCATCTACTTCCTCACGGCTTTGCGCGGAGCTTATCATTTCCGCACTCATATTTTGCGCCCTAAGGGCTGCTACTTGATCTTGCATAAGAGCTATAAGTGGTGAAATAACGATACTTATACCCTCTTTTAGCATAGTTGGAAGCTGATAAACTAGAGATTTCCCGCCACCTGTTGGAAGAATCATAAGCAGATCTTGAGCATTTAAGATGGCATCAACTCCCTCTTCTTGAAACTCCCGAAAGCTGTTGTGCCCAAAGTGGTTCTTTAGCGCGGCATATTTCATTAATATCTAGCTGATATAGAGTCGATATCATCCCATGAAAGAGTATTTTTTTTGTGAGAGATAATATGCTCCACGTATCTCGCAAACATATCGGTCTCAATGTTTACATGCGAGCCCCTGCGGTAGTTTTTAAAGAGAGTCTCTTTCATCGTGTGCGGTATGATGGTAAGCCTAAAACTATCGTCAAATACCTCGTTGACGGTTAGGCTTATACCATCAACCGTTATGGAGCCTTTAGGGATGATGTAGGGGATAAATTTCTTCTCAACCTTTATAAAAACATCAAAGGAGTTGCCGCTGTTTTTTATCTCTTTTATCTCGCCAATAGCATCTACATGTCCTTGAACAATGTGTCCCTCAAACCTATCGCCCATCATCATAGCAGGCTCTATATGAACCTCGTTTTTGAAGTTCTCCATCGCCAAAACTCTCTGGCTCTCAGGCGAGAGCTCAACGCTAAAACCGTCATGCGCTACTTTTATAACAGTTAAACATGCTCCATTTATGGCAATTGAATCACCAATCTTAGCTTTATGTTTAGCACGTAGGCTAAGCGTACTTCCGGCTAAGCTTTTAACATGTGCTATTTCGCGTATTAGTCCTGTAAACATCTCTTCCCTTTTTTAGAAAACAATCTTGCCCTCTTCTTGAAGATCTTTAATAATCTCTTTTGCTTTTTCATGCCCTTTATAGGCGGCCTTACGGCAGTAGTCAAGCGCCGTATCATGGTTTTGTTCGCATCCAAATCCCAGGTCGTAGAGAATGCCGAGATTATAAAGACCTTCTGCTAAACCGCCATCAGCTGCTTTTTTAAAGCAGATAAAGCATCTAGTCTCGTTCATCTCAACGCCATGTCCGTCTTTGTATAACACACCTAGGTTGTTAAAAGATTCAAGATGTCCGCGTTTTGCTCCCTCCTCATACCAAAAAGCAGCTTCGGAGTAATTCTGCAGGCATCCAAGACCACGCTCTAGCATAAGCGCTACTTCGTACATCGCCTGTGGAATCTCTTTAACTGCCGCTTGCATATATAATTCATGCGCCTTAAATTGGTCATATTCAACTCCGCCAAGACCATTCATATAGAGTATGGCAAGATTAAAAAAGGCATAAGGCTGTTTTAGTTCTGCCGCTCTCTCGTAAAGCATCACTGCTTTTTCATCATCTTTTTGGCAACCCTCGGCATTTTGATACATGAAACCCAAAGAAGTCATAGCATCAGCATTGCCCTTGTCCGCTAATTCTGTGTAGAGTTCAAAGGCAGCTTTGAAATCTTGAGCGTTGTATGCGTCATGTGCTTTTTTTATCATCAGTTTAAACCATTGTTTAGAATATATTACGCAAATGATAC
>NZ_JALNZY010000078.1 GCF_023229105.1 Sulfurimonas sp. | reverse complement strand
AGGCTATATTCAAAGGATGTGTTATGAAAAAAATTCTATTGGTGTGTTTGTTAAGTTTGTCTGTATGGGCGGCTGAGAGTAATGTTTATAAGGTAAGCTACAATGCTCCTGTTGATAAAGTTTTAGAAAACATTCTTGCCAAATTTAAAGCAGAGATGCTTGTTGTTGCTTGGCAACTGGATATTTTAGAAGAGTTTAAAGCAAAGGGCTTAGATAAGAAATTTGGTGAAAATTTCAACAAAGCTGGATTGACTGCAGTTAGGACTTTAGTTGCATGTAACGGAAAATTTGGTAACGATATTATCAATGCTGATGCTGATATGATGGCATATTGCCCTATTCGTATAACACTTACTGAAAAAGATGGTGTAACAACGGTTCTGTATGTTCGTCCTACATCTGCTCCAAAAGACTCTAAAGCGTACAAATCTCTTGTTCAATTAGAGAAAAAAGTCACTAAAGCTATTGAAGATTCAATGGAAATGGAATAATAAAAACATGAGAATTTCTACTAGGTTAAAATAACCTAGTAGTTAAGAACTAAAAGTTGTATGCTACAACAGCACGGTAGTGATTTTGTCTTCTATCTGTGATTCCCATAGCAGTATCGCCATTGTACTCACTTACACGTCTTGAGTTAAATACTCTAAAAAACCAATTTTCATTGTGCTTGTAGTTTAGAGCGATATCTATTTCATACGCATCATCTGTCGCTTGAAGAGCTCCAGCAGCAGCTTTTGTATCTGACTTTCCATACTCTGCATAATCAACCAAAAACTTTAAGCCCTTCATGATTACATAGTGACCGCCAATTTTATAAGCATCTACGTCGTCTCTATATGCATTTCTTGAAAAGATTGTACTTGTGTATGCCGGATCAGCTCCCCAAGCATTAAAGTATCCTTTTTCTGTTACAGCGTTGCTCTCATCGCCAGATTTGTTTGCCGCTGCATAAACGCCCCACTTTTTGCCCTCTAGAGCAACTTTTACTCCAAGCATATTAAAATCTTTCTCGCCTGCAAGAGCACTACCTGTATCTTTTTGCATTAAATATTGAGCATTTAATTTTACTGCTATATCTTTTGCAACAGGTATTTTATAACCCAGCTCTGCATAGTAATCATTTGCTATATCATCTGAGTGATAAACCCAAAGATCGGCTTTTAAATTTTTTACACCGGTATATGTTGCCCCAATAACCGTACGACCATCAGTGTCTCCTGATACTCCAGCAATTTCACCCATGTTTAAAAATTTAGCTTGTTCCACAGTTCCGCCTTGTTGAACAAACTTTACAGCTGCTCCACCAGTGGTTGTACCTTCACCGATTAGACCAAAATCAGTTGCCGCACGAGAACCCATAGACATTTTTGTAATCTGTCCAGCAGTTAAACGAAGACCATCAATCACATTTGTGCCCAACATATATGCTTCATAGAAGTTTGGCATAAGAGATGTAGAAATCTTTGTAAGTGGCGTATCAAGTGTTTGACGCCCAAATTTTGCGTCAAAGTATTTATGTTTATATGATAAGTATAATTCCCCCATTAGTGCTTTTGATTTGCCCTTAGTATCAACAACTAAGCCGCCAGCCGGCTTGCCGCCATCATCTGGAGTCCAGTCGGTTAAGCCTGCATCACCGTTTACATACATACCAACACCGACTTTTAAATTATCTACTATAGTATCTGGTGTTTCATATTTTAGTTTTACTAAATAGCCACTGCCTTCACTTGGAGCCCAGCCATTTTTCTTATCATCTATTACAGTCATCCCTTTTAACATAAAGTCAATAGTTCCGCCTCTATAACCATCTATTACAACATCTGCTGCTTGAAGCATTGCAGAACCTGCTAAAGCTGCCACCAATGACAATCTTATCGCTCTTCTCATCCATAATCCTTTAGAATTTAATCTGTAGCCTAAACAATGTAATAGTAGCAACTTTTACATTTCAAACTGCATAGTAATAGTATAAGAAAGCTATATAAATAAGATGTTAATTTTTTGTTAACGAATTGTTAACGAATATAAAATAAAAGGCACTCAAAAATTTATGATAAAAGAGTTGATGCCGTCTTTATGTCTGTATGAAAGGGAGTAGTTATGTTTGTCTAAGATATAGTTTACGATGTAGAGTCCAAGTCCAAAACTCTCACTTATGCTTGAATCACACTTTATAAAAGGCTGAGTATAGTATTCAAGAGGATATTGCAACTTATCGCCCTTGCTGCAAAATGCAAGTTCGCTATTTTGAAGCTCAAGATAAACTTCTGAATCTATCGAATACTTGATGCCGTTATCAATTAGGTTTTTAAATACTATGCTCATGAGATCAAAATCTACCTCAACGACTCTGTTATCAAGGTTGTTTTTTATGCTTTGTGGCTCCAAAAATAGTAAATCTACAGCATTATCTAAAATATCAGCCAGATGGTAACTTTTTTTCTCAATACTACAGTCACATGCGGTAATATTTTCAATTTGAACAATCTCTTTGGTTAGCAGATTTAGACGCAAGAAAACATTTGTAAGAATATCTTTTGTACGAGACTCTTCTAGGAACTCTAATGAGAGTCTCCCTTTTGTTATAGGGGTTTTTAGTTCATGTGTTATATTTCTTATAAAGATAACCCTTGAATTTATCATGGCTTTTATCTTTTTAACTGCTTTGTCAAACTCGTTTGAGACCTCTGCAATCTCATCTTTGCCTTTTGAGATTAAATCTATGTCCATATCGCCTTCCCCAAAACGACGAATCTGAATTTGAAGATGTTTTAGCGGATAAATGCTGATTGTTATTGAGAGAAATAGAGCAAAAAGTACCAAGATAAAAGCTCCATAAAGCCACCACATATAGTGGACATCTATGGGCTTTGTATCTAAATCTTTTAAAATCATTCTACCCGTACTCTCAGGAGTAGTCATGTATCTATATCTATCTTTTTCATAAAGGTCAAAGTTTTGCATACCGCATGAGATGGTTTCAAACTTATTTGTATTTAAGATATCGTTATATAGCTTTTCATCATCTATTATCTCTATATTTTTATTTTTAAGGTTTAAAATAAGTTGCTCTTTTGTATCTTTACCTGTGTGCCACAACATTACAAACTTAGCAATATTGTGATAATGAACCTTTAAATTCTCTTTTACAGATATAAACTCATAATCATGCATCATCTTGAAAAGGAAGGTCATCGCAAAAAATGCAAGTAAAAAGAAGAGGCTTATTTTAAAAATGATTGAATTTTTATTCAACTCTTCATCCTGTAACCTATTCCGCGGATTGACTCTATGTATGTAGGGCTTCTCGGATTGTCAAAGAGTTTAGAGCGCAGACGGCTTATAATTACATCTATACTTCTCTCATCACTCTCCCAGCTAAGCCCCTCTACCGCATCTAGAATTGCTCCTCTGCCTAAGACTATACCTCTTTGATTTATAAATAAACTCAAAACACCGTACTCTGCAACAGTCAGATTAAGAGCTACATCTTTGTGATATACAATCATCTTTGATTTGTCGATTTTAAAATCTCCAAACACCTCCTCTTTTAGCACGGACGAAGGTGCTTTTTTACGTCTTAGCATTGCATGTATTCTAGCAACCAGTTCTCTGGGGTCATAAGGCTTTGGTAGATAGTCATCAGCCCCTTTTTCTAGACCTAAGACTTTATCACTAACTTCATCTCTTGCAGAGGATATTATTATAGGTATATCAAAAAATGTTGATATTTTTTCACAAAGAAACAATCCATCCATTTTAGGAAGAGTTAAATCAAGTATTATCAGATCAAAGCAAGTTTTTTTAAGATGCTCGATTACGATTGTGGGATCAGCATTTATCTCAACACGTATTCCGCAATTATGAAGATAATCGGAAATCAACTCCGCTAATATCTCATCATCTTCAACCATTAAAACACTTATATTTTCTTGTAACATCTATATCACCTGCGCTGCATATCTCTTTAGCTGAGTTATTCTACACAAATTTATAGCATAGTTACTTAAAAATTATATATCTCTGCAATGATTAGGGTTATTGCAAAAGTAGAGATTGGATAAATAAATGCTAGAATAGTATATGAAATTATTAGAATTATTAAATCACGGGTATCTTGTTGTTGCTCATAGAGGGGCGCGCAGAGTTGCTCCTGAAAACACTCTTTTAGCACTTAAACAAAGCAGAGGAAGATTTGATTTTGTTGAGGTAGATGTTTGTTTAAGTAGAGATAAAGTGGTTGTTGTGATTCATGATGATACACTCCAAAGAACTACAAATATAGTTGAAATCGACTCCTTTAGAGATAAAAAACCGTATAGAGTTTGCGACTTTACGCTCGATGAACTCTCTATGCTTGATTATGGAAGCTGGTTTTATAAAGATAAAAAGCACAAGGAGCCGCTTTTGACTCTCAAAAAAGCGCTAGAATTTATACAAGAGAATGATATGTACATAAATGTAGAGATTAAAGATATTTCTAACTGTTTTGAAGATAAAATTGTCGTAGAGGCAGTAGCAAAAGAGATAGAAGATGTGGGGGTAGGAGAGCGTGTTTTGCTCAGCTCCTTTAAACATTCGTATTTAAGGGAAGCAAAAAAGAGAGTTCCAAATATACTTAGGGGTGCTCTGTTTGAGGGTGGAAGTTTTGATAATCTTCTTGAATGCTTAAAGGAGTTAGAGGTAGATGCTTGCCATTTGGATGCTGCGTCGGTAGATGAAAAAAGGATTCGCATGATAAAAGAAGCGGGGTACAAAGTGGGTGTTTATACGGTTAATAGTGCAAAACGCTCTCGTGCGCTCTTTGAGATTGGTGTCAATTATATATTTAGCGACTCGTTGGATAAAAACCTTAAAAAGTACGCTCTATGAAGTATGAAACTTTAGAGAAGGCTCTTGAAGTTTTAGACATTGTGACGCGCATAACGCAAGCCGAGCTAAAAGATAAGTATTTGAAGCTTTCAAAAATCTACCATCCTGATATGCCAGATGGAGATGCTAAAAAGTTTAAAGAGATAAATGAAGCATATAAGTTAGTGCATAAATATATGCAAAACTATAGATTTTCTTTAGATGAGGAGGAGTTTTACACACAAAACCCATTCTCAAGAAAATCAAAGGATTGGTTTTATAATTTTTAAGGAAAGAGCATGATTGATAGGGATTTTAAAGAAGCAAATAATAAAATGGTTGACTATCTTATAGAGGTCGGCACACTTCGCTCAAACAGAATTATAGAAGCCTTTAGAAATATCGACAGAGCGGATTTTGTAGTAGATAGAAATTCTATAGATGTTTATGGGGATTATCCTCTTGGCATAGGTAATGGACAAACAATCTCTCAGCCAAGAACTGTAGCTATGATGCTAGAGATGCTCTCGCCAAAAGAGGGAGAGAGGATTTTAGATATAGGAAGCGGCTCTGGATGGACAACGGCACTTTTAGCTTATATTGTGGGTGGTAGTGGTTCTGTAGTTGGAGTTGAGAGAGTTAAAGAACTTGTAGAGTTTGGAAGCTCTAACTTGAAGAGATATAAATTTAAAAATGCTAAAATAGTGGAAGCCGGGGATGAATTAGGCATCGTTGGCGATATATTTGATTGTATTTTAGTCTCAGCAGCTGCGGATGAGCTTCCGTATGAGTTAATAAAGCAGTTAAGAGTCGGTGGAAAGCTTGTCATTCCAATTCAAAGTTCGGTTTTTGAAATTATAAAAAAAGAGGATGGGAGTTTTGATGCTAACGAGCATTACGGCTTTGCCTTTGTTCCGCTGATTTATTGATAAGCTTGAGTTTCATTTTATAAAATTAAGGAGCAAAATATGTCACAAACAGCATGGCTTAGTAAGAAGCTAGATAGTGGGAAGATTTTGTGTCAGGCTTGTGCACATGCATGTAAGCTTGATGAGGGCGAGTACGGTATATGTGGAGTTAGACGAGTCCTAGATGGGGAGCTTAAACTTCTTGTTTATGGACTTGCTGCTGCGGTAAATATTGACCCGGTAGAGAAAAAACCGATGTTTCATTTTTTGCCAAAAACTAGAGTCTTCTCAGTAGGAACGGTTGGGTGCAATCTCTCTTGTCAATTTTGTCAAAACTTCGATATTTCTCAATATCCAAAAGAGCCTCCTCACAAGATAGCCGGTCGTGAATTTCCTCCACAAAAAATTGTTGAAGCGGCAGTTGAGAATGCTTGTGAATCAATCGCATACACCTATAATGAGCCGATTGTATTTTTTGAGTACACCTATGACACAGCAAAACTCGCTCACGCGCAAGGGATAAAAAATATCTATGTTACAAGTGGTTATGAGACGCGAAAGGCGATAGATTTGCTTGAGCCTTATTTAGACGGGATGAACATAGATATTAAGGCTTTTAGGGATGAATTTTACCAAGAGATTTGCGGTGCAAGATTAAAGCCTGTACTTGAAGCGGTAAAGTATGCTCATGAAAAAGGGATTTGGATAGAGATAACAACGCTTTTAATTCCAGGCAAAAATGATTCTGATGAAGAGATAAGAGATATAGCAAAGTTTATAGCAAGCCTTGATAAATCTATACCGTGGCATCTCTCAGCGTTTCATCCAACTTACAAGATGCTAGATGTTCCTCGCACTCCAGAATCAACTCTGCTTCGTGCTTATAAAATAGGTCAAGAAGAGGGTTTGAAATATCTCTACATCGGTAATGTCGATAATGGGGACTATGAATCTACCTATTGCCCAAGCTGTAAAAATAGGGTAATTGATAGAAGCGGTAATATCGGACAATTTGTAACAAACAGACTTGATGAAAATGGTAAGTGCCCGTATTGTGGCTACATGTTAGAGGGAGTGTGGCACTAAAGAGAGCTTTCAACCTTGCCAAATCAAGACGAGGTTAAAACCTCGTTTGCTTTTTTTTATGTTAGAGTTGCGAATAAATTTGAGGAGGTGTTATGAAGTTTCATCGTGTTCATGTTGAAGTGACAAATATCTGCGGTTTAGCTTGTAGCTTTTGCCCTCCAAAAGTAACTCCATCGAAGTCTATGTCATTAGAGTTTTTTGAAAAAATTCTAAAACAGCTCACTCCATACACAAAAACTCTTGCCTTTCATGTTATGGGAGATCCTCTGCTTCTCTCAAATCTAGATGCCTACTTAGAACTTGCAAAAAAGTACAACTTTGAAATAGAACTTACAACAAGTGGCTACTTTTTACCCAAGCATGATGCTAAAACGCTCTTTCATGACTCAGTTCGCCAGTTAAATATCTCGCTAAATAGTTTCAATAAAAATAGCTTAAACCTTAGTTTTGATGCGTATATGAAAGATGTTTTAGACCTCTGCTCCCAGAAGATAGCTAGCTATCCAAAACCTTTTATAAATCTTCGACTTTGGAACCTTGATGCTACTTTTGCTGAAGAGCCATACAACAATCTTATTTTTGAAAAATTAAACTCTTTTTTTGGTGTAAACATCGACACTAAAATGATGGAGCAAAAAAAGTTCTTTCGCCTTGCTTCTAAAGTCTTACTAAACTTAGATAACTATTTTGAGTGGCCGGCATTAAAAAGTAATCACAATAGTCATGCAAGTTGCTATGGTTTGTCTTCTCATTTTGGGATTCTTTCAGATGGAACCGTAGTGCCATGTTGCTTAGATGGAGATGGTGTTATAAATCTTGGAAACCTGCACAAAGAGAGTTTAAAAAATATACTCACTTCAGCGAGGGTTACCAATATTATAGATAGTTTTAAAGAGGGTTTTGCAGTAGAAGAACTTTGCAAAAAATGCAGTTATAAAGATAGATTTAAAGAATAAAATAGTGTTCTTTACAAAACATAAATATGTATAAACCCATCTTTAGACATCAACTCAAACTCTACATTTTTACTCTTCGCCTATGTCCTCATTCCATAGTTGGGGGGATTTTTTTATAAAGGAGCCCATAAGCTCACAACACTCCTTATCATCTAAAACTTCTACTTCCACGCCTCTTGATTGCAAATAATCTTGCGGACCTTTAAATGTTGTATTTTCTCCTACAACGACTCTTTTTATGCCATATAAAAGTATCGCCCCGCTACACATGTCACAAGGAGATAGTGTTGAGTAGATAGTGGCTTTTTTGTACTCACTAGCACTGAGTCTTCCTGCATTTTCTAGACAATCCATCTCTGCATGTAAGATGGCACTAGATTTTTGAACACGCTTGTTATGTCCTCGTCCTACTATTTTGCCATCAATGACTAATACCGAACCAATAGGAATTCCGCCCTCTTTTAAACCTAATTTTGCTTCTTTTATAGCTTCTTTTAAAAATATATCCATTTTTTTATCCTCTAGTGAGTAAGTTTACACTCTCTTTCTTGAGCGCCTTGTTCTTGATACTTTAAGCATATAATTTTTTGTTAAATTCATCAAACTCTTGAAGAGTTTTTTCTAAAAGTTCTTTGGTTTGCTCGAAAATCTTATCCATAAGTTCAGTAGCATCTATCTGCTCAGACATCTCTGGTATCTTTAACTTTTTTATAGAGTTGTCAAACATCTCTACTATATTTGTTTTGATGTAGTTTTTACTGTTTTCATCTCTTGCTTTATTTGGCTCAAAAATAGAGGCTATATCATGTGCCAACTTTGTAACAGGAGAAGAGGGTGCTTCAGCGCTTAACTCCTCTAAAAAGTTATCTATGTAAGGTTGAGCTATTTTCATAAAAGCTTCAATCTCTTTTTGGTCTTGTGCATCTATACCATTTCCCTCTACTGAAAACTTAAATGATTGCATAGATGAGAAACTCATAGAGGTACGTGAGCCGTTTTGATTTTGTTGGTGGCTCATAGATGCGCTCTGATGGTTTGCAAAGTCCATCTTTATAACATCGCCACTAGAAGTTTTCATAGCGATATTGAGGTCATGTGCTCTATAAGTATCCATTGCAAAAGAAGTGTTCATAATTTTCTCTCTGATAATTAATATAGGCTACATATCGACCAAAAAGAGTAAGATTTTAGATAAGCTGCTTTTTTGTTTGCGAAATTGTATGTAATCGGAAGCAAGGTTTTAACCTTGTCAAAGCAAGACGAGGTTAAAACCTCGTCTCTTAATTAATGTAGAGTTTTTATGTTTTATGCTAATATGGAAATATTTCCAGCATCAATAGTAAATACACTAGTTACCCCGACAAGCATAGCTATTTGAGTAGTTTCATTAGCATCCATAAGTCCGTTACTATTTCCGCCTGATGCAACTCTGTCATCCCATCCTAGAACTAGAGTATTGGATCCATCACTTATCAAGAAAACAAAGGCATCATCTACTGCAGTATTTGTAATGGCAGCGGCTATTTCTGCTCCTGCATTTGAAAAATTAGCTGCGGCAACATC
>NZ_JALNZY010000077.1 GCF_023229105.1 Sulfurimonas sp. | reverse complement strand
CTAGGTTTGTAAGAATAGCAGCCAAATCACCGCTTTTTTCTATCATTGGTGCAGCTGTTACTTTGATATTTGTATTCATCTCATTAGCAATAATAAGTGCTAAAGTAGTTTTACCAAGTCCAGGAGGTCCATAAAAGAGAACATGGTCTAGCGCCTCGCCTCTTTTCTTACTTGCTTCAATGAATACTCCGAGATTTTTCTTAATCTGATCTTGACCTATATATTCACTCCATGCGCTTGGTCGGAGTGTTGTCTCACAGCTCTCTTCGTTATCGAATCTCTCTATCTCAACTAATCGTTGCATATCTTCTCTTAGTAAGTGTGTATATCTTGAGGAAACTCTTTAGCTTTAACCTCATCAGAGTAACTCTTTAGTGCGCTCTTAACTAAAGATGCCCCGTCCATATACTTCTTTACAAATTTAGGTGTAAACTCCTCAAAAAATCCCAACATATCTGAAAATACAAGAACCTGCCCATCAACATCTTTTCCTGCACCAATCCCTATAACCGGTATATTTACACTCCTTGCAACCTCTTTGGCAACATCAGCTTTTACACCCTCTATAACCATACAAAACGCACCCGCTTTCTCTATAGCTTTTGCATCTCGTATAAGTTGTTCCTGCTCCTCTTGATTTTTGCCTTTTACTTTATATCCGCCCTCTAAGCGAACAGTTTGCGGCAACAAACCTATATGTCCGCAAACTGCTATAGAGTTTGAGCATAAATGTTTTATGATATGAGCTTTATCTTCGCCACCCTCTATTTTTAGAGCAGAAGCTGGAGTTTCTTGAAAAACTCTTATCGAATTTTTTAGAGCTTCCTCAGGGTTTGTATATGTTCCAAAAGGCATGTCACAGATAATAAAACTCTCTTTAGCTCCCATAGCCACTGCATTAGTATGATATATCATCTGCTCAAGTGTCGCACTTAGCGTATCAGCTTTACCG
The DNA here is from genome assembly GCF_023229105.1 of Sulfurimonas sp. Taxonomy (GTDB): domain Bacteria; phylum Campylobacterota; class Campylobacteria; order Campylobacterales; family Sulfurimonadaceae; genus Sulfurimonas. Next base: position 8,437 of record NZ_JALNZY010000077.1, on the reverse strand, counting down.
GCGAAGCTCATATTTAAGCTATCTCCGACCAAAATCATGTCGCAACTCGGCTCCATAAGCTTTGCAAAAAGTGCGTCATAAGCAGTTATCATAACTAAAGGCGAAACGCCCTTGCTCTTTTTGATAGAAGTAATTGTCATTTTTTTAGTCATCATTAAAACTCTCTCTTTTGATAAAAAGTATTTTAACTAAATATTGCTATAATTTTAACCTTATAGGAGAAATATTTTATGGGCGTAAGAAGTGATTTATATTCTAACTTTGATTATGAAATAGTTGATGAATTTTTAGACCACTATTCTATGATGGTTGACTACATGGAGGTCATGATTATAGACTTATCAAAACAAGATATGTATGAGATAAGCATAAATGAACTATTTCGTGTTTTTCATAATATCAAGTCCGCTTCTAGTTTCTTGAAAATTACGCAGATGTCGAAACTTTCGGCTTTTGTTGAGGATACTCTTGATACAATCAGAACCAAACATGAAAGTGCCAATGAGGAGACAATCAACTGGCTTCTTAGCATCAGTGATATGTTTGCTCTGTGGAGAGATGATCTAAAGAATGACAACGAGCTAGAACATATAAAATATTCTCTACTTAAACTACCAGACATGGAGAGCAGTTGAAAAAATTAGTAGCATATATAACATCCGGCTACCCGGAAAAATCTTTTAGTATAGATTTAGCATTAGCACTCAAAGAGAGCGGTGTAGATGCCATAGAGCTTGGGGTTCCGTTTTCAGACCCTGTGGCTGATGGTCCATTGATAGAGATGGCAAACCACAAAGCTCTTAAGCTTGGTTTTAAATTTAAACATCTTTTAGAGATATCCGAAGCAGTTGCTCCAAAAATTGATACTTTGTGGATGGGCTATTTTAATAGTTTTTACCAACACGATTTACAAAAGTTAATTCCGCTTGCCAAAAAAATAGGAATAAGCGGGTTAATAATCCCGGACTTGCCGCATGAAGAATCTGTAGCTTACAACAAACTTTTTAACTCTAATGAAGTCTCAAACATCAGCTTTATTGCACCAACCGACACGCAAGAGAGAATCCAAATGATTGTCAAAGAGTCCAAAAAATTTATCTACATGGTAGCGTACACAGGAATAACCGGTTCAGGTGTTTCAGAAGATCTCCAGCCAATGCTCTCCTCCATAAAAAAATATACAAAAACACCTATTTATGTAGGATTTGGAGTAAACGAAAAAACCGCCAAAGAGAAAGTAAAAGGTGCTGATGGCGTAATCGTCGGAAGTGCTTTTGTTGACATACTTCTGCATGATGATATAAGTTATACACAAAAAATACAAAAGTGCAGTGAACTCGCTCAAATAATAAAAAATGAGATAAATATATAATTTTGATACGCCGACTTTAAAAACAGATGCCTGAAAATCCATAAAACAGAGCATTATAGTGAGAATAAAGGAACAAAAGCTTATGCACGGTATTTAGATGTGCATCTGCATTATCTAACTACTCTAAAATGCCCAATACATTTCTTTTTATTATGGGAATGTTTTTTTCTATATTGTCTGTAGAGATTGAGAGTATTGAGAGTTGGATATGTTTTTTAACATCTTTTTTATTGAAAAAGTCATCTAAAATTAAGACTGCCTCTTCTCCAAAAACATATGGTTGTTGCATCGCAGCTCCTATGATAACTCCCTTAGGAATCAACTCTAGAAATTCTGGCTCTGCATCAAAGACTACTAACAAAACTTCATCCACTTTGCCTGCATCTTTTATGGCATCTAGTGCGGCTTTGTATCTATCTGAGCCTTGAAGCCAAATAGCGCTTAGGTTTTTATGCTCTTGTATTAGCTCTATTGAGAAATCATATGTCTCTTTATAAGAGAAGTTAACTTGCTGTTTTAAGCCATTAACTTTGATACTTGATTCATTCATGGCTTTCATAAAACCAGCTGTTCTAGCTTTACCATTTGCTCTTTTTTGTGGGATTGAGATTATGCCAACAGAGCCATTTTTATCCCATCCAAGCTCTTTCATTTTTTTAGCTAGCACCTGACCTATTCTATATGCTCCATCTTCATTGTCTGAAGAGATAAACGAGAGATATTTACCTTTATCCGTTCCTATATCACTTATGACAACTGGGATATTTGCAGACTCTGCAAACTTTAAAACAGTAACAGCAGATGAAGAGTTGATAGGTGAGAGAATTATCGCATCTACTTTGTCTTTTATCACTTTTACAGTGTTTTGTATCTCAGACTTTTTAATATTATTAGAACCATAAAAGCTTACTTCATAACCCAATTCATCCGCACTATTTTTTATACCTCGACTCATAATTTTCCAAAAAGGTATCCTTATATCTGAGACAATATAAGCTATCTTTTTTTTAGAAATATCACTCTTAACTTCATGAGCATCTAAAACAGTAAGAGATGCAAAAAAAACTACTAAAAGAGTGATTTTTATAAGATTCATATCTTCCTCATTTTTTAAATATCTATTTTTGGTTCACTAAAAAAATAACCTTGTGAATAATCTATTTCTAACTCTATAACCTTATTTTGAATACTTTCATTTTCTACAAATTCTGCGATGGTTTTTATATTCATTCTTTTAGCAAAGTCCACAATCGTTGATACAACGGCTTGTGCTTGTTTATTTTTGTATATCTCTTTTATTAAAGAGCCATCAATCTTTATGTAGTCAGTATTTAGTCTCATTAAGTAGTCAAAATTACTATAACCTGTGCCAAAATCGTCAATCGCTATTTTAGAACCAAGCTTTTTTATTTTATTTATAAAACCTAAAACTGCTTCAAAATTTTCTATCGACTCAGTTTCTACTATCTCAAAAACAACTCTTGATGCAATGTTATACTTAATGAGCATGTTGTATATGTACTCTTTTATCTCTTTGTTTAAAATATCTTCAATAGTTAGATTTATAGAAAACTCTAGGTCACTGTTTTTAAAGCGTTCAAAAGTTTTTTCTATCATTATTTTAGTTATTCTTGAGTAGTATTTTGTCTTTTTTGATATTTCTAAAAAGAAAAAAGGAGATATTAATTTATCTTCATCTCTCATTCTAATTAGCGCTTCATATTTTTCTATTTTGTTTGTTTTATTGTTGATAATAGGCTGATATACGGGGATAAAACTATCATCATGAATGGCTCCTCTTATCTGTTTCGTCCAGTAAATATTGTTCTCATACTCTCTGTTTAAAGATATCTCTTCACTAAAAATCATGATATTTTCATTGTTTCTTTTTGCAACTTTTAAAGCCATATCTGCGGTTGGTAAAATCTTATCTTTACTCTCAAAGGAGACCCCAATAGTAAAGTTGAAGTTTAAATCTTCTTCATCAATTTCAACAGATATATCAGCCAAGATATTTACTAGTTTATGAATGTTCTTTTCAAATTCATCTTTATCTATATCATGGTTAAATAAAACATACTCATCCCCTTGAATATGATAAGTAGAAGTATTTATATGTCTAGTTAATCCTGATATATGCTGACCTACCTGTTTGATGATATAGTCACCTATTTCATATCCATAAAAGTCATTAAGCTCTGAAAAATTATCTATATTTATTATTGCGAGTGCTGGATTTGTGCTATTGTTAATATCATGGATTAATTTATATCTATTTCCGAGGTTAGTCAACATATCAGTATTTGCTATTTTATCAAGCTGGTATCTTGACTCTTTAATGGAGCAAATCATATTGTTAAGAGTGGCTGATAGAATTGCTAATTCTTTAGAGTTATAAGTAGGAATCTTATTTGTTGGTATGCCATCATCTGTTTTGTTATTTATAACTTTTATAATGCTACTAAGAGGTTTTTGCACTATTTTGTGTATGACAAAAAATATTACCAATAAAACTAATATAGTGCTTAACAATGTAATTATAATACTGAGTTTAATGATATTTTCTAGTTTTTCTTGTACCAAATCATCAGAAGCATAAATTACTATATTACCTATTTTCAAGCCAAATTGATTGTAAATATCATCTTTGATGTATAAATAAGAGTTGCTTATCTTTTGTTGATGGACTTCATCGTTTTGATTGTAATCTTCTACTCTATCATTATTGTTAATTTTGCCGACTAAATATTTTGAATCTAATATTTTTTCCATATTATAATCTTCAACGACTATAGCAAGCGTATATTTACGATTTAGCTCATTTGCTATAAGGTTTTCATACTCATGCACAGAGTATGAATCCATAAAAGGATAGATACTGTTTTTTAGTAGCAATAAACTTGTTTTAACATCACTGTTTATATCTTTAAGAATATGTTCTTTTGTTTGATCATAAAATATTTTACTCACTATTAAAACAGCAATTAGAATTGTAAAAGTAATTGCGAGAAAGAGTGTATAAAATATTGATTTTTGTCTATTTTTCATAAACGCCCGCAAAGTCCTAAAGTCAAATAATATAGTTACTCTATCTAATTTTATATTAAGAACGCCAATTCAAGTTTAAAGTGCAACACTTTTAAAATTCAATAATCTGTTTTATTTATCAATAATTTATCGTTTCGGGGTAGGTAAGGGATTTTAGTTGTTTTTTTAAGGGGCTACAAAGTCCTAAAAATAGGGCTTTATGGTGGACAGAGAGGGATTTGAACCCTCGGTAGGATTACTCCTACGCATCCTTAGCAGGGATGTGGTTTCAGCCGCTCACCCATCTATCCATTGGAAGTTGCAATTATAGTTATTCATACATAACATACAGCTTAATTAAGCCGTATATTTTAAATTTGTTCTACTATTTTTTTAACAACTAAAGCAGGGTCTTCTGCTTTATAAATCGGGCGACCGACTACTATAAAATCTACACCCGCGCTCTTTGCAAAATTCACGTCTGCGACTCTTTGTTGATCTGCTGCTTCTTCTCCAAACGGGCGGATTCCCGGAGTAAGAGTCATAAAGGTTTTATCTGTAATCTTTTTTATAGATGCGCTCTCATAAGCTGAACAAACAACTCCATCAAGCCCACTCTCATACGCATCTTTTGCGAACTGGTCTGCTTTTTCTGTGATTGATCTCGCATAAATTTCGCTAAACTCCTCTTCATTAAATGACGTAAGAGCTGTTACGGCTAAGACTATAGGGCGGCTTTCGTACTTCTTTAACCTGCCCATTACCTCTTGCATAGCGCGCTTTCCAGCACTTGCATGAACGTTAAACATATCAACGCCTAGCCCCATAATAGACTCTGCGGCATCTGCCATGGTGTTTGGGATATCATAGAGTTTTAAATCTAAAAATATCTTAAAATCAGGATTAATTTTTTTAATATCTTTTAAAAACTCTTCTCCATCGCGAATATATGACCGAAGCCCTACTTTTAGCCAGATTGGATACTCTTTTATCTTATAAATTAAGTCTAAATTTTCTTTTTTTGTGGGTAAATCAAGGGCTACACAAAGTTGCATTGCTTCTCTTTTATATTGTATTTTATGGAATTGTACCATTTTTATCGGTTTGGATTTATCTCAAAGAGGAACTAAAGAGTAGATAAATCTACTCTTTAGTTTTATAATCTACAAGATTGAACTGCAGTAGCAATAACAGCAACTATGCTTGGATCTTCAAGAGTTGATATATCTTGAGTGATCTCTTCTCCTTTTGCAATAGAGCGTAAAATACGTCTCATAATTTTTCCTGAACGAGTTTTAGGCAATCCCGGAACAAATACTACATCATCACAAAGAGCGATATTTCCTATCTCTTTTTGGATAACTCTGTTTATAGCTTTTACCTCTTCGACCTCATCTGCTATCCCGCTATCTGATTTTAAAACGATATATGCAAAGATACCCTCACCTTTTATCTCATGCGGCTTGCCGACAACTGCAACTTCTGCAATATTCGGATGCTTATTGATAGCGGCTTCAACTTCAGCAGTACCCATACGATGCCCTGAAACATTGATAACGTCATCTGTTCTGCCTGTGATTGTAATGTAACCGTCTTCATCATAAACAGCACCGTCACCTGTAAAATAGACTGGTTTGCCATCTTTTTTAACATCACTAAAGTAGGATTTTACAAATCTCTCTTCATCTCCCCAAACACCTCTAATCATCGATGGCCATGGACGTGTTACACACATAAAACCTTTTTCGCCTACCTCGGATTTTACTCCATTTTCATCTAAAATCTCAGCCATTATTCCCGGAAGAGGAAATGTTGCACATCCAGGTTTTATAGGAGTAGCACCCGGGAGAGGTGAAACGATATGTCCGCCTGTCTCTGTTTGCCAGTAAGTATCAACGATAGCACATTTGCCGCCGCCTATTGCCTCGTAGTACCATTTCCATGCCGGCGGATCAATTGGCTCGCCAACTGTTCCTAAAACTTTTAAGCTTGACAAATCATATTTTGCAGGCTCATGTTCGCCGGTTTTATGAAGCACACGAATAGCAGTCGGAGCAGTATAGAACTGATTTATTTTGTGCTCTTCTACCATTCTCCAAGGACGGCCAGCATCAGGATATGTTGGAACTCCCTCAAACATAATCGTTGTGGCACCCTGTGCGAGCGGTCCGTAAACGATGTATGTATGCCCTGTAATCCAGCCTACATCGGCGGTACACCAGTAGGTATCGTTCTCTTTTACATCAAACACCCACTCCATAGTCATTTGCGCCCAAAGAATATATCCTGCAGAGTTATGCTGCACACCTTTTGGTTGACCTGTGCTTCCAGATGTGTAAAGCAAGAAAAGAGGGTCTTCTGCATCCATAACTTCTGGCTCACATTTTACGTCTTGATACTTGATAAGCTCATTGTAAGAGTAGTCACGTCCTGCAACCCAAGTTACTTCCTCGCCGTTTCTCTCAACTACTAAAACTTTTTTGACGGGAGTTTTACCTTGAAGTGCCGCATCTACAACTGGTTTTAGCATGTATGGCTTATCTTTTCTAAACGCACCATCCGCTGTGATAACCACTTTTGCTTCTGCATCTATAATTCTATCTTTGAGTGCTTCTGCTGAGAATCCACCAAATACTATAGAGTGAATAGCACCTATTCTAGCACATGCAAGCATTGCATAAGCAGCCTCAGGAATCATCGGCATATAGATGATTACACGATCTCCTTTTTTTACGCCAAACTCATTTTTAAGAAGATTTGCAAGCTTGTTTACATTGTAATAAAGTTCAAGGTAGGTTATGATTTGTTTATCGCCTCTGTCGCCTTCAAAGATGATGGCAGCTTTATTTTTGCGGCTGCTTAAATGACGGTCAATACACTGAACCGATACATTAAGTTTACCGCCTTCAAACCATTTTACAAATGGAAAATTACTCTCATCTAATACATTTGTAAAAGGTTCAATCCACTCTAATTTTTCTTTCGCATAACCTCCCCAAAAACCCTCATAATCCTCAATCGCCGCATTTTGAAGTTCTTGATACTCACACATATTTTTTATTCTTGCTTCTTTGGCAAACTCTCTATTTGGCTTAAATATCTCTTTTTTCATCTATTTTTTTCCTTGTGTTAATTTTAAATATATCATAGCCGTCATTATTGCGTCATTGACGGCATTGTGTACTCCCATATTTGGAATACCGCAGTTTTGCAAAATTGTATCAAATCGTAAATCAATATTTCCTTGAGGAATCAATGAAATTGATTTATCAAAATATATTTCAGATACTTCAATCATTCTGTTTGGAAGTGTAATACCGAGCATCTCTTTGGTGTACTTGTTTATCATGCTGACATCAAACTCCAAGTAGTATCCTATAAGTGGTCTTGACCCCACAAAATTTAAAAATTCTACAATGCCCTCCTTTGTTGTTTTTGCATCTTTTAAATCAAACGGACGAATCCCATGAATCTTGATACTATTTGAACTTATCTCCTTAGAGTTCTTCAAAAAAACCTCAAAAGTTTGCGAGGTAAGGATTTTGTTATCCTTAATCTTTACGGCACCGATTGAGAGTATCTCATCTTTTTTTGGATTTAGTCCTGTTGTTTCGGTATCTATTACAACAAACTCCTTGCCCGTATCTTCTTGAAATAAAAAATCAAAATTTTTGTCTTTGAGTTTTTTATGATTTTTGCCGGTTTTAAACTTAGAGATAAAATCAAACATTACTAAATAACCATATTAAGATGAAAATGAAAACTCATAAATTTTTTAAATTTATTTATGACTTTAAAGCTGTCTTTTAGCAAATCCCTCTCAATTTTTTCCAAGTTCTTCGGATTTATATAGTTATTCTGCTCAATATTTTTTGCCTCTAGCATCGCTTTTAAGCGGATGGAACTAAGTGTATCAAAACTCTCTATAAGCTCGGTTGCAAAGGTTTTATCAATTACCCCGATATTATTTAACTCCTTGATTCTCTCAATACTATTTGTAGCATCAATCCCATGTTTAAGGCTTAGCGTTCTCACACC
>NZ_JALNZY010000076.1 GCF_023229105.1 Sulfurimonas sp. | reverse complement strand
CCCTGAGTTATTAAAGGCAGAAGCCACAACATTTTTAACAGCCTGATCACGATCCGCCAAAGCCGTAACTATGGTGGCGTCTTTACCGCCTGTCTCTGCACTGAGATAAATATCTGGGCGCAGTTTTATCATGTCGTATGCCGTCTGCTCGCCTCCTGTAAATATTATAAAATCTATATCTCTGTTTGTGACAAGCTCTTTGCCTACTAAAGCTCCACTTGATGGAAGAAACTGGAGCGTATTTTTACTCACACCCGCACTCCAAAAACATTCGCAAACCATATATGCACAAAGAACTGCATCTGATGCAGGCTTTAGTATAACACTGTTTCCTGCGGCAAGTGCTGCAGCAATACCACCTGCGGGAATGGCTACTGGAAAGTTCCAAGGGCTCACTACGAGCCCTACTCCTTTTGGAGCTAGATGCACACCTCCAAGCTCCTCTATCTTTCTTACGCTATAGGGATAGAAGTTTAAAAAATCTATAGCTTCTGAAACCTCAACATCTGTTTCGCTAAAGACTTTCCCGACTTCTGCGGCAGCAACTCCTATTAGGTCAGCTCTTCTTTTTCTAAACTCATGTGCCGCATTCATTAAAATCTTTTGACGCTCTTTTGTGCTTAGATTTCTCCAACCATCAAGATCAGTTTTTGCAGTTTTTACGGCTTCATGCATATCTGCCGCATTCGCCCTTACGTAAGAGCCAACAATAATGCCGTCATGGTATTGAGATTTATCTATTACCTTTACACTCTCATGGCTCTCAATCTCCTTTGAAGCCACCACCGGCTTTGCATGATATCCACCGTTTTTTGCTATATTTTTCCACTTATGGGCAATCTCTTGAGCCCACTTTTTGTTTTGCTTGAGTACAAAGTCGGTATCTGCCTCACTCTCGTACAGATAGCTATTTAAATCAATTTCAGGTTTTGTCGGCTCTATATTTCTATCTTGAACTCTATAAGGAGTTAGCCTCAAATCTTCTATCTCTTCTATGGCATCATCGTAACTTTTCACAAGAGTATCCCAAGCATCAGAGCCTACCTTAAGCCCGAAACTATGGCGCAAAAAGTTCTGCGGTGCCGTATTTTCATCAAACCTTCTAACAAGATAAGCTATTGCATTTGTAAAGGTCTCTTTTGTCGCCGTTGGAGCATAAAGTATGACATTTATACCCTCATTTTTAAGAACGCTGTAGGCAGTCTCGCTCATGCCCTCAAGCATCTCTGCGCTATAAAACTTCTCAACCCCTCTTTGTTTTGCTAGAAACATTCCAAGAGCCTGATCAAAAAGATTATGTGAAGCAACTCCAAGGTGTACATACGGCGCTACTTCTGCATCTAAAAGATAATCCATAATAAGTTTAAAATTTGCATCACTTTGAGATTTTTTTCTATATGTTACACACTCCCAACCTCTAAGGCTAGCTTCTGTAAGCTCCATTTCCTGATTTGCGCCTTTTACAAGGCGAATCTTGATAGGTGCTCCGCCGCTATGGACTCTCTGCTTTGCCCAAAGAGTCAACTCTTTAGCCAGTTTTAAAGTATCTGGAAGATATGTCTGAAGCACGATTCCCGCATATAGATGTTTAAATTTCTCAAGCGAGAGCGTCTTTTTAAATACATCCATTGTAAGACGAACATCTTTATACTCCTCCATGTCAAGGTTTATAAACTTCTCCTTTTCTTCGCCGTTTGCATCTATAAATCTATTTTGCATGGCAGCATCATAAATTTTTTCTAATTTATTTGAAATCTGATCTACGCTCCATGCATGTGCCAAAGGATTTATCTGCGAAAAAATGGTAGATATTTTAATGGAGATATAGTCAATATGTGGATTTTGAAGAGTTTTTATATATTTCTCAACCCTCTCATCCGCCTCCTCTTCTCCTAAAACTATCTCTCCTATTATATTTATATTTACACGAGTTCCCTCTTCTTTTCTCTTTTTAATATGTGCGACAAGAGCCTTTTCCTCGCCTGGGATAACTACATTTTTTATGTCTTCTCTAAGGTATTTTATAAAAATAGGCACGGAGATATTAGTCATGTAGATACCGACTTTTCGAAAGGAGAGCACAAGCAACTCTTCAAAAGTGCTAAAAAAACTCGAATCCTTATACTTTTTAAAAATATACTCTATCTGCTCGGCAACTCTATGGGGATTACGTGAACGAAAACTCTGGTCTAAGAGTTCAATCAAAAAGATTTTATTCCTCGGTTCTTTTAGCATTCTGCCCATAGTATCGTGAAATTTCTGTTCTTGTGATTCTCTATGCTTTTCTATATGCTGCTGCCATTTTTTTGCAATAATTTTTGCTTCATCAAATTTCTCTTTAGTTATTTTCATGCTAATATTCCCCTAAATTTTTCCAGCGCAAACCTATACGTATCTCACTCAAGGCTACCGAAATATATTTTATTTGTCAATTAAAAAACGGTAAAAACTGATTATTATTTAAAAAGTTTATTAAAATCTACACTCATTATAGAAAATTTAATTTTCTTTATAGTATTATCCCTCTCTATTTAGAAGAAGGAAAAATATATGCCATATGTAAAAGATGTTTTTGAATATTTAAAGAGATCAAGCCCGTCTCAAAAAGAGTTTTATCAGGCTGCTGAAGAAGTTCTTGAATCACTACGACCGTTAATGATTAAATACCCAAAATATAGAGATCACAAAATCATAGAGAGAATTGTCGAGCCTGAGAGACAGATACTATTTCGTGTAAATTGGGTTGATGATAACGGTGTTATTCAAGTAAATAAAGGTTATAGAATAGAGTTTAACTCTGCTTTAGGACCATATAAAGGCGGTTTAAGATTTCACCCAAGTGTAAATGCCGGAGTTATTAAGTTTTTAGGGTTTGAGCAGATATTTAAAAATTCATTAACAGGTCTTCAAATCGGAGGCGGAAAAGGTGGAAGCGATTTTAACCCTAAAGGTAAATCAAACAATGAAATCATGAGATTTTGCCAAGCTTTCATGAGCGAACTATTTAGACATATTGGTGCAAATACGGATGTTCCTGCCGGAGACATTGGAGTTGGTGGAAGAGAAATCGGCTACATGTTTGGTATGTATAAAAAATTAGCAAACAAATACGAGGGCGTACTAACTGGAAAATCACTAAAATGGGGTGGCTCACTTGCAAGAACAGAGGCTACCGGTTATGGTGCTGTTTACTTTGCCAAGTACATGTTAGAAGACAGAGGCGAAACACTAGAGGGTAAAAAATGTGTAGTATCCGGAAGCGGAAATGTTTCTATCTATACAATTGAAAAACTCTATCATCTAGGAGCTATTCCTATTACATGTAGCGATTCAAACGGTATGATTTATGATGCTGAGGGAATTGATTTAGAACTTTTAAAAGACCTAAAAGAGGTAAAAAGAGAGAGACTTACGGAGTATGTAAAATATAGACCAAATGCAAAATACACTCCGATTGAAGAGTATCCTGAAGATTGTAACGGTGTTTACTCGATTCCGTGTTATGCAGCATTTCCAAGTGCTACACAAAATGAATTAAATTTAAATGATGCGAAAAATCTTCTTGCAAACGGCTGTGTTTGTATAAGTGAGGGCGCAAATATGCCCTCAACTCTTGAGGCAGTTCATGCATTTATTGATGCAAAAATTTGTTACGGTCCGGGTAAAGCTGCAAATGCCGGCGGTGTTGCTACAAGTCAGCTAGAGATGGCACAAAATGCTTCCATGGTCAATTGGACTTTTGAAGAGGTTGACACAAAATTAGCACAAATCATGAAAAATATTTATGTAAATGCAAGCGCAACTGCCGCTGAGTTTGGGGAACCTACAAACTTAGTGTTGGGTGCTAATATCGCAGGATTTAGAAAAGTAGCTGATGCTATGATCGAGCAAGGAATAGTTTAGGCGCTTGCTTTCTCCGCTACCTGCGGAGTTGCAACGCTTATATTCGTAGTTATAATATACTTGTTTCTCCCATTTTCTTTTGCATGGTAGAGCATCTCATCCGCTTTGCTTATCAAAACTTCATCATCTAATGCTTCATCTGCTATGCAAGAAGCGACACCTATTGATACAGTTAAAAATTCATCTATTTTAGAACCCTCATGCTTAATCTTACGCGCCTTGATGGCATCACAGATAGCTTGGGCAATTATTTCACTGTTTAATTCCGTCACTTCGGTAAGAAGTATTCCAAACTCCTCTCCCCCGAGCCTAAAAATAAAATCACTTGGACGCTTTAATAAGTCTTTAAAAACCTTTGCAACACTCCTGAGAGCAAAATCTCCCTCTATGTGACCATACATGTCGTTATACTGTTTAAAGTAGTCAATATCAAGCATCATAAATGTGATATTGGTATGGTTTCTTTTTGCTCTTTTTATCTCTTTGTCATATACAAGATTAAAATACCTTCTGTTGTAAAGACCTGTTAGGGAGTCGGTATAAGAAACATTTTCCAATTTTTTGTTTGCAATTTTTAGTTTTTTTGTAGTTCTCTCAAGTGTACTTTGATCGCTTTGTATACTTTTAAAAACATAAAAAGAGATTATCATAACTCCAAAAATAACCATCAATAAAATAGAACCTACTTTTACTAAAATCGTATCATATAGCGTTAAAAAGTTTTTCCTCTCAAGCTTGGCAACCTCAACCTCATACGTTATTAATTTATTTATTACCTGATGCACATGGGCAATTTTTTTTTCTATATTACCAATTAGTAATTTTTTGGCATCACTCTCTTGTTCTATAGCCTCGAATATTCTATAAAAATAGTAATTAACCTCTTTAATTTCAGTTGCGGCATACTCTACATACTCAAGTTCATAATCTCTTTTAAAATGAGATTCATAACTCTTCCAATCTTTCTCAATCGCTTCTAATGCAGTTTTTATTTGTGATTTGATTTCATGCGGAGCAAGTTGCGCATTTTTTGCCTTGTAAAATGTATTTGTTATCATACCTTGATATGTTTGAAGTATCTTATTTAGCTCTATTACCGGCACCAAAGAGCCAAAATAGAGGGAATCGAGATTTTTTTTCATGGAGTTTAAATTTATTGCACCCATGACTCCAACAATTATTAGCCCAAGAGTAATAATGATAAAAATAAAAAAAAGTTTACTTTTTAACCTTAGAGTCTCAATGAAATTCATTACAATATCTCCAAAAACATTCTTTAACTATAGCAAACATCATTCCAAAATGGCAAAAAAAAACATAAAAAAGTTTACAGTGTAATTTTGTAACGATATAATCACAATAATCACATTTTTATTATGAAATTAAAAAAACTTATACTATAATGTCATTATTATAAAAAAAGAGATATGATTATTTGGATTAACAATGGATAAACACACAATCATAATTGTTGAAGATGATGAGATTACAGCCTTAAACTTGAAGTTGTCGCTTCAAAAACATGGTTATGAAATAGTTGCAATGTATGACAATTCAGAAGAAGCAAAAGAGAAAATAGCTTCATATAGACCTGATGTTATTATTATTGACATCTCCTTGCAAGAGAGCAGCGACGGAATTGAGCTTGCAAAGACGATTAGACAAAATTATGCAATTCCATTTATCTACCTAACCTCTTACAGTGATGATGACATCATAGCAGAAGCGGCAAAAACAGAGCCTTACGGCTATATAGTAAAACCTTTTGATCCTTCCTCTCTTCATGCAACTATACAGATGGCAATTTTTAAATTCGAGATGGAGAACAAAAGAAGTGAAGAAGTCGGTACTACAAAACTAGACCAAAATAGCGTAGAAAAACTTCTATATGCCAAAAGAGAGTCTGAGAAACCTATCATATCTTTTGGTAACGGCTACCTTCTGGAAATAGTTCAAGATGAGATACTGTATAATCATGAGAAGATAAAACTTACAAAAAAAGAGCGGGCAATTCTGAGACTTCTTGTTGCAAAACTTGGACATACCATCAGCTTCTCTCAAGCGATTGATTATGTCTGGAAAGAAAACGGAGCCACAGAGAACAGCATCAGAACACTTATGTGGAGACTTAGAAGCAAGCTTCCCTCAGATATTATCAAAAATGCTTCCGGGATTGGCTACTACATAGAGAAGTAGTCAATTGACTTTTATCTGAGCCAACGCACTCTTTATTTTTTCAAAAGAGTGCTCAAAATCAAAATCTTCACTCTTGGCTTTTGCCATCTTCTCAATTTTTTCACTCTCCTCTTGCATGACTTCAAGTCTAAAGTTACCGCTTGAGCCCTTTATACTATGAGCAATAAGTGATATTTTATTATACTCTTTTGAAGCTATAGCCTCTTGGAGTTCAGGGATTTGGTTTGCCATTTTTTTTAGAAATAACTTGGCAAGCATTACAAGTTCATCACTGCTTAGCATCAACTCCTGACTCAGTTTTTCATGGTCTAGTCCTTCTTTAATTACATTTTCAGCTTTGCTACTCTTAAGACTACTTTCTGTGACATCTTTTGAAACCTTTAGGTAGTTAAAAAAAACCCTCTCAAGTTCTTTAATGGCAATCGGTTTTCCTAAAAATGAGTCAAACCCACTCTTTAGCCCTCTCTCTTTTGCACCTTTTATTACATTTGCAGTTAAAGCAGATACCGGCGTATGCCTTAGACCATTTTCCTTTTCATACCTTATAATATTTTGGACAGCTTCATTACCATCCATAACAGGCATCTGCTCATCCATTAAAATAAGGTCATACTTTTTTCTTTTATAAAGATTTAGAGCTTCCAAACCATTTGTCGCTAGATCGAAAGTAAGCCCATATTTACTGAGTAATATTTTAATAAGCTCTTGGTTTGCTTCATTATCCTCTGCTATTAGGACATGCCCTTCAAACCTCATTATTCTTTCATGCTTATGCACAGAGAAAGAGTCCAAATGAAGAAGCTCATCAAAAGCGGTTCTAATTTTAGAGCAGTAAAGAGGAAAGCAGGCAGATGATATATGCGTATAGTTTTCATATTTGTCACTTGGATTACTCGTGATGGCAATATACTTTTTATCAGAGTTTATAATTTTCTCTTTCATCTGCGCATCAAGATACTCATCCAAAAATACAGCTATGTCATACTCTGCGTCCAGATTATCTACCATCTTTATATTCATATTGAACATATCTGAATATTTTAAAAAGGAGTCTGCCTTATATCCTCTAATCATATCTTTTGAGTAAAATACCGTTTTTAACGTCTTTAGCTCATCTAAATCACTGAAAATTTGACACTCGTAGTTATGAATCTCTACCGGTATTTCAACCCAAAAAGTGCTCCCCTCCCCTGGCTTCGACTTCACATGCACGCTACCGCCCATATGCTCTGCGAGCTGATGACAGATGGACAAGCCCAGCCCCGTTCCCTCTAACTTCTCTATCTCCCATCTTCCAGCCTGAGTAAATGCATTAAAAATACTTCGGATATCCTCTTCTGCTACACCTATGCCGTTGTCTCGAACACTCACTTGTAGTATATTGTTCTTACAAGCAGCCTCAACATGGACATGCCCGCCAATTTTGGTAAACTTTATAGCGTTACTTAAAAGATTAGATAAAATCTGCTTTATTCTTAACGAGTCAGCATATAGCTCTTTTGGTATCGCAGGGTCTATAAAAGATGTAACTATAATGTCTTTGGCATTTGCAGAAGCTACAAAAAGCTCTAGTGTGTGGCTTATCTCATTATGAATGGAGAAAATTCTAGGTTCAATCGCAAACTCACCGCTTCTTAACTTTGTAAAATCTAAAATATCATTTATTATACTTAGCAGATTCTCTCCGCTGTTTAGAATAATCTCCAAATATTTCCTATGTTGTTTTGAGAGATCCTGCTCCATCAAAAGATTAACAAAGCCCAAAATTGCATTTAGTGGAGTCCTAATCTCATGTGACATATTTGATAAAAAATAATCTTTTGCTTGTGAAGCCTTTTGTGCTTCAAGTCTTGCATCTATGAGTGTTGTAACATCGTTGCCTATAGAGATATACTCTTTTGAGTTGTCATATGGGTCTATTATTTTGGTAATAGTCACATCAATATAGAAGTAACCTCCATTTTTTTTATTGTTCTTAATCGTACCCCTGAAAATACCGGCATTTTCAAGCTGAAACCATAAATCATCAAAATACTCTCGCGGCATATCCTCGTGCTTAATTAAGCTATGATTACTGCCCATAAGCTCATCAACACTGTATCCGCTTAGTTTTACATACTTATCATTTACATATGTTATTATCCCGTTTTGATCCGTTTTAGAGATAATAGCGCTCTCATCAAGTGCTTTTTGGTACTCGTTGAGAAGTTTAACATGCCTGTTAATCTCCTGCTCTTTTTCAAAAATTGTATCTGTATAATATTTTAAAATACCCTGAAAATTTTTATCAAAAATATAATAAATCTCATCATAAATATTTTTTGAACCAAAGCTTGAATCATGTGCAAAATCAATCATTGATCTTCGAAAGTGGCTGCAAATCTCAAAAAGCTCATCCGCTCTAATATCTTTATCTTTAAGATATAGAAGTAGATTCTGCATAATTGGACAGTTTCCTATTGCCACTTTTGCATCTATCACATCCATAAAATAGTCAAAGACACCGCTTGCATACTTATTTAAAAAAATATTCTTATTAATACCGTGAAGTTTAAAAAGCTCTTGAAGCGACTTATTAGAAATCCACCTTAAAAGTATATACTCCTTTGCAGAAACTAAAAGCGTATGATTTTTTACAAGGTTTGGTACTATTTTTTTCAATTTGCTTAATTTTTTGTTATATTATGAAATATGAAAGTAACATGATTACTAATAGTTTTGCTAAAAGTATCACAGCTGTTCCGATTATATTTCCAATTTGACAACTAGTACATGAAGTAAATTTTTTACCCTCATACTGAGCATAAAAGAAATAGATAATATTTAATACAATTGCAGCAAGAAAAAGATACGTTTGATACTTCCATAGTTGCCCTGAAGCACTATCATCTAAAAACAGTGAACCTACAAGTAAAGTTACCATAACAATCATAACTGCATTAATAACTTTAATAATATAATCTCTTTTAAAAACTGTAGGGCAACTTTGTGAGATTGCAATGTTACTTCCAAACTCCAGTTTTTTTTGAAACAGTTTCTTCTCTTGCTTATTTAGTTTATTTAAAAAACTAGATCCAAATGTATAATCTATTTTTCTTTGAAGCAAAATACTTAAATTTCCATCAGCTTTTAGCGTGTGCTGCGTACCATTTTTATCTTGATATACTATACTTATCGTCTCATATCTTGTAACTTCCGCACTTAATTCCGGAAAATAAGCAGTCTTCTCTGTTGTTGTTACCCTGCCTTTTTGATTTATAACTCTTGGATTTATTAATTCTAAAAAAGAACCGTCTTCTTTTTTAACAACTACTATATTGTAATAACTTCCTATTTGAAACGCAGCAAGTGCATCTAAACAGTTGGCTTCAATA
>NZ_JALNZY010000074.1 GCF_023229105.1 Sulfurimonas sp. | reverse complement strand
GATGGGTGTGACCTTGCATGACAACAGTGACATTTCTGCGAGCATTGCATCTGGTTCATATGGAGTGGATGCCATGATTATCGCACCTTGCAGCATGAACACACTTGCAAAAATAGCATGCGGCATTGCAGACAACTTGGTAACAAGATGCGCAAGTGTTATGATAAAAGAGCATAAAAAGCTTATTTTAGCTCCTAGAGAGATGCCCTTTTCGGCAATTGCTTTGGAGAACATGCATAAACTAGCAACTCTGGGGATTATTATAGCCCCTCCTATTATGGCGTATTATTCAAAGCAACAAACACTAGAGGAGATGGAAGATTTTCTTATAGGAAAGTGGTTTGATCTTCTAGATATACAAAACACACTTTATAAAAGGTGGCAGTAGTGAAAAAAATAGCAATCTATCCGGGGACTTTCGACCCAATTACAAACGGTCATTTTGATATTATAGAGAGAACTCTGGTACTTTTTGACAAACTCATTATTGCAGTTGCCATTTCGCATGACAAAAAACCGATGTTTACACTTGATGAGCGTATAAATATGGTTAAAAAGTCGGTAAAAGATATGCCAAATGTAATAGTTGTCGGTTTTGATAACTTAACCGTTGAGCTTGCACGTGCTCATAATGCCACTGTTTTGATTCGCGGCTTACGTGCTGTTAGCGATTTTGAGTATGAACTTCAACTTGGATATCTAAACAACTCGCTTGATGATACTATCGAGACTGTTTATCTTATGCCAAAACTCCAACATGCGTTTATAAGTTCATCTATTGTTAGAAATCTCCTAAAGTTCAACGCAAAAACAGAGCATCTTGTCCCAAAAGAGGTTCAAAAAATTATAGGAAATATGAAATCATGTACATTGCAATAGAGGGAATCGATACAGCTGGAAAAAGCACGCAGATAGAGAAACTAAGAGAGCATTTTACGGATGCCATCATTACAAAAGAGCCGGGTGCAACCGAGGTTGGCAAAAAGATAAGAGAGATAGTTTTAAGCGCAAAGACAAAGAGTAAAAAAGCCGAGTTTTTGCTATTTTTGGCTGACCGTGCCGAGCATATAAAGGAGGTTATCGAGCCAAATCAAGACAAATTAGTCATCTCCGATAGAAGTGCCATAAGCGGTGTGGCTTACGCTCTTGTGCAGGGAGAGATAGAAAAAAAAGAGCTTGTTTGGCTTAATAATTTTGCAACAGGCGGTATATATCCCGCAAAAATATTTCTCTTAAAGCTTACAAAAGAGGAGCTAAAGTTTAGACTCTCACAAAAAGAGCTTGATGGAATTGAGCTAAGAGGAGAAGAGTATCTTCTTGGCATACAAGAAGCGATTATAGAAGCCGCAAAGCTCCTAAATCTTGAGCTTATAACAATTGATGCTACAAAAAGTATAGATGATATAACGCAAGAAATATTAAACAATATGAAATAAATTTAGGAATAGTAATGACTAAAATTATAGCAAAAGTGCTCTTTGTAAAAGTTGGCAAAGTTACAATCAACAAGAAGTTAGGAAGCAAAAAAGAGTTTCTCTCTGGCATAAAAAAATATCCACAGAAGTCTGCTTATATAGAAAAAAATGGATTTAAAGAAGATGAACAATCAGACTTACTTCATCATGGCGGAGAGACAAAAGCCGTTTTACTTTTCTCAACTAACACATACAATAAGCTAAATGAGTTAAGCAACAACGATTTTACTTATGACACCATGGCTCACTATGGAGAAAATCTAGTAGTAGAAGGTATTAGCGAAGCAGATGTATGTGTTGGGGATGTTTTAAAGATAGGAGATGCAACCATAGAGGTCTCTCAGCCAAGACAGCCATGTTGGAAGCTCTCAGCCAACACAAAAACAAAAAACATGACAAGCATAATTTACAATAACGGGCTTACTGGTTGGTACGCAAGAGTTATAGAAGATGGAACTATTTCACAAAACGATGAGATATTTTTGCTAAAAAGAGCTTATGCTGAGCTAACAATTGAGGTTTTGAACCAGATTATAGTAGATCCGCTATCTGATGGACAGCTGACTAAAAAAGCTTTAGCATGTGATGCTTTAGGTAGGCAGTTTAAAAACTCCTTAGAGCAAAGAGCTAAGCTAAAAGATCCCAAAAATGAGCCTTTTTTGTATCATAAAGAGCCTGATGCGCAGACATAAAAAATATAAAAATATCAACATCTAATTTAATTTACTAAAAGAGACTTTTAGTTTATCCCTATACTAAGTAACCTTCTGCTAATATAACGAAAATTATTTAATAACAAAAAGGTAAATTATGGGTTTAAGTATCGGTCTTGTAGGACTTCCAAACGTAGGAAAATCAACAACTTTTAATGCACTTACAAAAGCACAAAACGCAGAAGCAGCAAACTATCCATTTTGCACAATAGAGCCAAACAAAGCAGTAGTTCCTGTTCCTGATATAAGACTACAAGAACTTGCAAAAATAGTCAAGCCTGAGAGAATTCAGTATTCTACTCTTGATTTTGTCGATATTGCAGGCTTAGTTAAAGGTGCAAGTAAAGGCGAAGGTTTAGGAAATAAATTTCTAGCAAACATTCGTGAGACTGAAGTTATTTTACATATTGTGAGATGTTTTGAAGATGATAACATCGTTCATACAGAAGGAAATATCCACCCGCTTCGAGATGTTGAGATTATTGAGGGAGAGCTTATTTTAGCCGATATCGAGGTTTTACAAAATAGAGCAGATAGACTTAAAAAACAAGCTAAAACTGAAAAGAATGCAGCTGCACTTTTAGCTTTAGCGGAAGAACTTTTAGAGTTTTTAGCTGATGGAAACCTTGCTAAAAACTTCCCAAAAGCAGACAGTGATGAGTACAAACAACTCAATCATGAAGTAAGACTCTTAACTGGCAAAGAGATTATGTATGGTGCAAATGTTGATGAAGACGGCTTGCTTGAAGATAGTAAATATGTTTTAGACCTTAAAGAACATGCGGCAAAAAACAACTGTGAACTTATAAAACTTTGTGCAAAAATTGAAGAGGAGCTAATCGGTCTTGAAGAGGATGAAGCAGAGGAGTTTTTAAGCTCTCTTGGCGTACTAGAATCAGGATTAAACCAAATTATCCAAAAAGGATTTGACAAACTTGGACTTATGAGCTATTTTACGGCGGGTGTAAAAGAGGTTCGTGCGTGGACAATTAGAAAAGATACGACAGCACCAAAAGCTGCCGCTGTTATTCATAATGACTTTGAAAAAGGTTTTATTCGTGCAGAAGTTATCTCTTATGCCGATTTTATAGCATGTGGTGGGGAAGCAAAAGCGAAAGATGCAGGAAAAATGCGCCTCGAAGGTAAAGAGTATATCGTTCAAGACGGCGATATTATGCACTTTAGATTTAACGTATAGAGATTAAAGTTTTATAGCAGCACTAAAAAGAGTCTGCTATTTTACGACGACTCTATTTCTACCGCCTCTTTTTGCTTCATAAAGAGCGCTATCTACTCTTTTAAATATCTCTTTGGCACTTTCACCCTTGATGTACTTAGTAAGACCAAAAGAGGCGGTAACGCTTATGGAATCTGTAATCCTATTTTTCTCCACATTAGCTCTTACTTTCTCTACAATAGCCTTTGCTTCATTTAATGTCACGTTTTTAAGCATGATAACAAACTCTTCACCGCCCCATCTTGCTATCAGGTCATTCTCTCTAAGTGAATTTTTAAGGGTTTTGGCTACAGATACAAGAGCTTCATCTCCGACTTGATGGCCGTAGGTATCGTTTATGGATTTAAAATGATCAATATCAACAATAACTAAAGCAAAATCAATATCCGACTTTCTTTGATGCTCTACGATAAAACTAATAATCTCATCAAAATGAACACGGTTGTAAAGTTTTGTAAGAGGGTCTGTTATATAAAGCTCGGCGAGAAGTTTTTCATTTGTTATATCATGATAGACAGCGCTAAACTCAAACAACTCCCCGTCTGAGTCTAAAATAGGCATCACTCTAGATTGAACCCATTTTTCTTTGCCATTGAAAGTTTTGTATTTTAACTCCCCGCTCCACGATTTTTTGTCTCTAATGGTTTTCCATAACTCTTTATATATAGCATCTGATTCGTCCGCTAACTTAAAGATAGATACATTTTTACCCAAAAAATCTTTTTTATCAAATTCAAAAAATTGAGAGAAAAATGTACTTATATCAATAATTGTTCCATCTGCAGATGTTCTCATAAGCATAATGTTTTTATCGATTATCTCTTTTTCAGCCTCTAGTTTGTTGTTGAGTTTGTGGACTTTCTTTATCTCTTTTTTTATCATAAGTTTTGCTTCAAAGAGCTCGCTAATATCATAAATAGAGATCATAACCTTATTCTCATAAGCTATATATGGAGAGATTGTAACTTGTTGCTGCATCAGCTTAAGCGAGGAAGTCGTTACCTTATTTCGATTGATTGTAATAAATTTTGCATTGCTGTCTGCATCATAAAAAGTAGGTGTGCCAATTGTAAGTGCAGTGATTATCTTTCTGTAAAGAACTTTATAGTTTATATCAGGATAAAACGTATCGAGTTTTTTGCCTATTATCTCATCTTTGGAAATTTGTGTATTTATAGCCAGCCATCTATTCCAGTAGCTCACTATAAAGTTGTCATCTAAGATCATATGACCATTTTCAAGAGAGTCTAGCAGCACATCGGGATATTTAATTTCAATCATCCATAAATCTCTTCAATTTTTTTATCTATAAGTATCTTTAAACTCTCTATCGCTTCATCTTTTGTAAGAATATAGATATTGCCTTTAATTTGCTGATCTTGAAAATCTAAAATAGTGCTTATTATAATAATTTTAGAATATTCCACAACATCTTCATCATGTATAATAGAGTTTGCATCTATAAACTGCGAAGAGGGAACAAAAAATTGTACCTGCACATTTAACTCTTGTGTGAGCCTGCTTACAATGGTTGAAGTAAGTATATTGGATAGTTCCATGACAGCATCTTTGATTTCATCGCCTGAGGGAATAGTTACATTATAAAGATGTCTTCCTAAATTTTTAGCAGAATCCTCACTTATTACAAACATGCACTCCCCGCCGAATTTTCCGGTAAAAAGTTGTTTTGTCGTATAGTACATCGACTTTAAATCAATAGTTGATTCAATCTTGCCTGCCAACTCACTGCTGTTACAAATTTCTATTTCAGGAATGTGCATAGTCCCAAAAGCGTCTAAGAGATTGGCTAAACTTGCAGTAGCGGCACCAATAGATACATTCATAAACTCTCTTAATGCATCAATTTGATCTTCGGTAAATTTCAAGTTTAATATCTTTTTGTTCATAGCAGTAAGTCTTGTTCAAAAATATGTGTCATTATCTCTTTGTTTATAGGTTTTGGATACATATTTTTAGCACCTGCAACTAACACTCTGTGTTTTGCTTCACTTTGAATATCTGCACTTACAACGATAACCTGAGCCTCTTTATCTATCTCGATAATCTTCTTAAGAGCTTCATAGCCATCCATAACAGGCATCGTAAGGTCTAAAAAAACAACGTCAGGTTTCTCTTTTTTAAAAAGTTCTACAGCTTCTAAACCATTTGTCGCCTGAAATAACTCAGCTTCAGGCTGAATTTCTTTAAGGCTTTTTATAACACCCATTCTAGCAATTTTTGAGTCATCTACAATCAAAACTTTCAATAAATACCCTTTATTCTCTTATCTTTCATATTTAGTAATTATATGCTAATTTAAATTAATTGATACCATTAACATCTATTATTAGCAATTAATTTGATTTTAACTCCGCAATCGTATCGCCATATTTAACATGTTCTCCTGCCCTTACTTGCATCTCAAGCATATCTTTTTCAGCTAAAACAACTATAGTCGATCCCATCTCAAAACATCCAAAATCATCGCCTTTGTTGAGATATAAATTCTCATAAGTATATACGCCGCTACTAAGCGCATCGGCATTTGTTTTTATTGTTGTATCAAAGGAGACTTGCATGACTCCAACATTGAGCGCACTTACAAGCACTATATAAAATCTCTTTTTAGCCGTTGTCTCGCACAGCAACACCACTCTCTCGTTTTCTATAAAAAGATTTACTCTTTTTTTAAGCGAGGGGATATTTACGGGATAAAATTTGCCCGGAATGTGAGCAGCTTTGAGCACTCTTAAGTTTGTCGGTATATGGTAGCGATGATAATCTTTTGGAGAGAGGTAGAAGTTTATAAAAGCTCCATTTGTAACTATCTCTCTCTCCTCTTTGCTAAAGTGCTCCCCTAAGAGTTCATCAAAATTGTAGCTCATTCCTTTTATCTGAAGTGCTTGCTGATTGTCTATTACCCCGCACTCAGTTATAAAAGAGTCGCATGGAGATATAAAATCCTTACTATCAAGCGAATATGCCCTATCCTCTCTTAGTTTTCTTGTAAAGAGTGCATTTAGGCTATGGTACGTTTGAGGAGCATGAAACTCGTTCATATTTAAGCCCATTATTTTCACGTAAGAGCTGTTTATAAAATTTTGAATCGGTTTTGCAAACTCTTTGTTCGCAAACTTTCCAAAAGTTTGCGATATTGCCGATGTTATATGTTTATTCATGGATTTTCCTCTTTGCGATTTCTTCTATTAAAACCGTAGCATAAGAGCCTTTTGGAAGCGTAAAGTTAAGTTCATACTGAGCCTCTTCATTTTTGTATCTTCCCTCAACACCTTGCGGATAAACCCAAGCGTATCTTCTAGCACCATCGGCATTTATCTCATCATCAAACTCTTTTTCGATAACTCTAGCATTTCCCGAAGCTACTTTTACCTTTTTACCGCAGAGAAGTCCTGTAGCAGAAATATCTTTTTCATTAAATCTATTGAGGTCGTTTTCGTCCCCCTCAAAGTCAAAAAGTCTGCCAAATGGATAGTGCTCCATAATATCTCCGCTTATAAGCTTAAACGGATGCGTTTGCGCTTTCATTTTACTCAACTCATCATTTGGCATATTAAGCAGAGATTCTAGCTCTTTTGTCTGAAAGTTTTCAACCAGAGTGCTTATCTCAAGTCTTCTGCTTAGCCATAGATTAAAAAGATGACTCTGATATGCACTTATAAGAAGTTTTTTTATCTTAGGATTGCGCTCTTTTTTTTCGCCTTTAGCGATTTTTTCGCCGTCTATGTGGTTGTTGCCGTCGGTTCCAAAACGTTGATAGCCAAAGAAATTCGGCATACCGAATTTTGCTATATTTTTCAGAGCTTCGTCTATCTTTTTAGCCGAAGTAGGATTGACTTTTTTTAACTTTATATAAAATCTATTTCCGTTAAGGTGCCCTATTCTAATCTTGTTGTTATGGTATGTTTTTGATATGATTTTAATATCTTCATGATTGAAATCATTCATTTTTTCTTCATACTTTTTATGCAGCGAAATATACTGTTTTGTCATAGCGTGTTTATCTTTTAAGCCTGCATAACCTATCTCTTTGTTTTGAATCCCCAAATATTTGGCAATAATAGAGACAAGCTCAAGCGTAGATAATCCTTTTTTTCTAACAAACAAAATCAGATGCTCCCCTTGCGCACAAAACTCATAGAGCGGTATCTCTTCTACTACGAAATCCCTTGGAGTCTGCCTAAAATGAAAATCTATGCTTGAATGTGAAAGCGAATAAAATCTATCCATAATAATCCTAATATTTTTTAAAAATGATGCGCTTTGCATCTGTTTTTGTAATTTTTTCTAGCACTTTGTGCCACAATAGTTATCGGTGTTCTACACAATTTTGCCACTCTTAAGATACATTTTCTATCTCTTTTGTCAAAACCAAAAAGCATCTCATACTCTTCCCCGCTGCAACCGACTCTTTTTGAGAGATGTCTATAAAAATTAAATCCTAATCTATTCGCCGATGAGAGTTTTCCCAAATCACTAAAAAGACCGTCCGAAATATCCATGCCGCAGCTTAAATAACGGGAACATTTGGAGACAAATTTACCTCTTAGTTTTATATCTACAAACTTTGAGCGTTTATGAATCTTGCCGAGATTAAGTAATGTTTTTAAATCTTTTGCACTTCTTCCAAGCTCCCCGCTATACGCTACTAAGTGCCCTTTTTTAAGACCTTTTCTCGTTAAAGGTTTGTCGGTTTTTGAGATGATAGTAATGGTAATATCTAATTTAGTATTACCAATCGTGTCACCGCCTATAATCTCTACCCCATATCTAGCAGCCGTCTCTTTAAATCCTGATGCCAACTCTCGCATCTGCGCCATACTCATGTAAGAGGGCATGGCAACACTAAGCAGTGCATACTTCGGCTTTGCATTCATGGCTATTGCATCTGAGATATTAGCACTCATTGCCTTGCTCGCAATTTGATAGTAGCTCATCCACTCTTTTTTAAAGTGAACACCTTCAAAAAAAGCGTCTTTTGAGTAAACAGTATCGTCTATAAAAGCCCCGTCATCACCGATATGGGCATTTTTAAACTGAGATATAAAATAATTTTCTAAATTCAAAAAATCTTCTTAAAATACCTTGAGTTACTATTAAAGTCAATTTGTGATAAAATAGTGCATTATTATATCATCTATCTATATAGGAAACCCTTATATGAAACACTCTATAAAGAAAATATTTCAAAATCTTTCTTACTTTCTTATGTTAGTAGTGATTCTGGCACTCCTTGGAGTATTAGCTATGATTGAGCATTTAAATTCATACTCAAAAATAGAGAGCTTAAGCAATCAAAAACAGATAATTCATTCCCTTTTAACATCTCCTGATGAAAATTTAGAGTTGGCGCTTATTCAATTAAAAGGAAAAAGTACCCAACTTCTTAATAATATCGATAAGCTTCGCAATCAATATAAATACAGCTATATAGAGAGAGGAATGCTTTTAAACTCTAAAGAGTATCTTGCAGACTTAGACAAATTAAGCTCCTTGACAGAAGAGTTTAGTGCGGTTGCCCTTGAATACTACACAATAGAAAATAGCACCAATCAAGAAAAAAAGGATTTATTTCAAAAAGCTTTTGAATCTTTGCTTGAGCAGATTGACGCGATAATAATTAAAACGATTTCATACAATCAAGAGAAGCTCAAAATTTACAAAAATATAACCTATTTAATTTTCATCATAGTTCTTTTTGCGGCATTATGGTTCAAAAAAAGACTCGGTGCCATATATAAAGACATAGAGTTCTTACACAATGTAGATGCAAAAGAGTATGAGGTATTTTCACAAGAAGCCGGCGCTATCTCAATTAGAATGAAAAAAAAACCTGATATTTCTGAAAATCCTGCAATGATTGACCCCTTAACAGGTATTTGCAACATAAAAGGAATGATAAGTTCTTATGCAAATAAAAAAAATCTCAAGGAGAAAAACTATACCTCCGTAACAGTTTTTGAAATTGATAATTTTTCAAAAACAAACAGAGTTTACTCTCAAGAATTAGCGCAAACCATACTTAAAAAAGTCGCATTTACAATCTCTCTTCATGAGCAGTCTGCGGATGTGATTGCAAGAACCGACTACAACCAGTTTAGCGTTATTTTATCAAGACAAAGCA
>NZ_JALNZY010000073.1 GCF_023229105.1 Sulfurimonas sp. | reverse complement strand
CAATGGATAGGAGTTGTTAAAAATCTTCGTAAAGACAAGGGTTTTTACTGGATAAAAGCTATTGTTTCGGGTGTTTATAAAGATGGGGAACTTGTCGAATACAAATCAATAAGAGCTCCCATAGATTATAATGAAAAGCTAGAGCATCAAAAACTATATGATACAATACGGCTAAAAAATGGCGAAAAAGTTAGAAAAATAATCTATGAATAGAGCTTAAAACACTCTGTTTATATAATAAAACAAAAAAGGAAAATTTATGAATATCTCAAGCATAGTAGTTCAAACAGTACCAAAATACCTTAATGAGGTTGTACAAAGTCTTAAAGATTGTGAGGCATGTGATTATCACTTTCATGATGAAAAAGGCAGAATAATTGTCACTATCGAAGGAGAAGGTGTTTCAGAGGAGCTTCAAAAGTTAAGAGTTATTGAAGAGATACCTCATGTTGTAGCAGCCGACATGCAAATGGCATATAGCGAAGATGAGCTTGATGCGCATATGAAGGTCATCGAAAATGGTGATGCTGTTCCCAAAATGTTAAACGACGACACAATTGATGCTAGAAATATTAGATACAACGGCGATTTGAAGAAGAAAGAAGATTTAACTCAGTTTGCCAAAAATTTTGATGATACTAAGAGGTAGATTTTGTCAGTAGTATTTGAATCAACTATAAAAATGGTTGAAAATAGTAAAAGTGATTGGTTTATAGAGCTAAAGGATACTCAAAGCGGGGATATTGTTATCTGTAAAGATTTACAAGAGTATTCTCGGCAAATAGAGGAGCTTGGCAAAAAATATAACGGCATAATTGATGAAGTAAAATGGGGCAAAGATGTAAATGTTCATCCAGCTATCATTGACACCGTAAGATTTGAGATGTCTAAACTTCAAAGAGACTTAGAAGAAGAGACAGGCAAGCCGCTTATTGGCGAGGAAGCAAGATAATTGAAGCCGGAAGCATTAAAAACATTAAGATATTTAAGTGTTGAGGAAATTCAAAAGCACTTAAAAAACTTTGAGTATATTACCATGGCAACGCCTGCTCCTGATTCTTTCAAAGATACTCCGATTCATTTTACCCTTTTTTTAAATACCGCTGATGCTTTACCAGAAGATATTCAAAAGGCTATTTTTAGTAAATTTCTAGATGATAACAGCATAAGAGTTCCCATAGAGGTAATGAGTCAGATTATGCCCGTTGGATTTTCACAAACCTCCTATGAGACTTTCATGCCGCTGCTTTTGGTAAAAGAAGAAGATATAAAAAACATCCCAAATGTGCCAATGTTTGTTATAGACTTTTTAGCAGATTCGGACAATTTTAGCGAGGCAAAACAAAAGGGCTTAACAGGCTGGAGCTACAACTGCTAAAATTTAAAGGATAGTGCCTCTATCTCCTCTACAGTTTTTGCAATGCAGAGCGATAGATTTTCGCATCCATCTTTTGTGACTAAGATATCATCCTCGATTCTTATGCCTATCCCGCGATACTTCTTTGGTACGCTTATATCATTTTTATCTATATATAGACCTGGTTCGATTGTTAAAACCATCCCCTTTTTAAGTGCTATCTCTCTCTCTTTTGCATCTTTATATGGTGCTGGATCATGAACATCTATCCCCATCCAATGCCCTATTCCATGCGGATAGTATTTTTTATGTTTCTGCTGTTTTATCAGTTTCTTATACTCGCCCTTTAAGATGCCAAGCTCAACCATCCCCTTTGTAAGTAGCTTCTGGGCAACTTTCTGTAAATGGCTTCTTTTTACTTCTGGTTTTATCATCTTGATTATTCTAAGTTGAGTGTTTAGTACAAGATTGTAAAGCTCTTTTTGCGCCTCTGTGTACCTGCCGTTAACCGGAATCGTTCTTGTAATATCGCTTGCATAGTAGTTATGCTCACACCCCGCATCTATAAGTATTAGTTCGCCCTCAACAAGCGGTTGGTCATTTTTTATATAGTGGAGTGTATTTGCACTATTTCCACATGCTACTATGGATGTGTATGCATCGCTGTATGCGGCATTTACTTTAAACTCATGCTCTATCTCGGCTTGTAGTTGGTACTCATATTTGCCTTTTTTATCTATCTTCATCGCTCTATGATGTGCCTTGGCAGTTATGGCTATCGATTCTTTGATTAGCTCAATCTCTGCGGCGGATTTAATAAGCCTCATCTTCTGTACGAGCGGCACTATATCATGTTTTGTTTTTATAGCTTTTGTTAATTTTAAAACTTTTTTAGCAGCACTTTTTTTTGAATTAGTTTCAAAATATATATTTTTTTTCTCTTTTAAAAACTCTTTGAACTTCTTTTCGAAATCTTCACTTAGATAAACTTCATCAACCAAAAATCTTTTTTTAGCCTCTTTTTCCCCAAGTCTCTTGCCTGTCCACAACTCTAGAGTTTTATCTTTTTTTTGAACGAACAAAACACTTTTTGTGAATGTTTTAGTTTTTATAAAAACCAAAGCGGCACTCTCCTCTTTAAAACCGCTAAGATAGTAAAAGTTGCTATCTTGCCTAAATGGATGCTGCGTATCATGAGAGCGAGTTGTATGCTCGGAGCTAAAAATAACCGCAACTGAATTATTTGAGAGTTTTTTAACTAAAAGATCTCTTCTTTTTTTGTATTCTCTTTGTGTTATCATCTACAAATCTCGCTTAGCCACTCTATATTTTTAGAAATTATCTCTAAGAGTGCAATATTAAAAGCCTCCACTCCGCCATTAGCATCAAGCGTTTTAGTGTTTATATGTGAGCTAAATACTTTAGAAGCAACTACGCTGTTTGTTTTTGCATCTATAAGCGATAAACTTATAACAACCTCTACATGTGACTCTCTCATCTCATGGGAGTAAAACTGCATAAACTCCTCTATATTTGTCTCTAAAATAAAGTCACTTTTTACTCTTGATTTTGATGGATGAACACTGCTAAATAGTCCAGAATCTCTTATGTTTTTTAACAATAAAGAGCTAATCATGTCACTTGGCGATTCTTGCCACTGTGACTGTGAATAGGAATATACTCTATTGTTGGCATCTGTATAATCCATATTTAAAGTAGCTAGTGAGTTAGTGCTAAATGCCCTTAGAATTTTCAAGGAGTTCTCTTGAGAACTAGAGACACTATGGTTGATTTTAATATCTTTTATTGCAATGTTATACTCTGCTACTGGAGGCTTTATTGTCGTACAACCGCCAAAGAGCATCGCTAATATAATTAATATAGTTCTCATCTCACTTTTCCCCCGGTCCTTTTTTAATCTCTTCTTGCATAAATAGTAAGTCTGCCGGACTTCTCTCATGTTTTTTTAGCGTCTCTTGGATTTCTATAATAAGATTTTGCATATCCAAAAAAGCACTGTTCATTGTCGGTAAAATATCACTGCTCATCTCTTTTATATTAAACTCTCCACTCTCTAATGCCCTGTTAATTGTATCCATTGCATTCTCTACGCTAAGATAGCTGTTTTTTATTGAATCAAATGCAGCTGAAATATTATCTTCAAAATTAACACTTTTATCAATAAATTTATCTATTTGTGGCATTAGTTTCTCGAGTTTTTTCGAAGCACTATTTAGATTTTTAGCTGTATTTTTAAAGTTGTTGATTGTCTCTTCATCTAATGTTTGATTTATCTTACCCATCATGTCGGCGCTGTTTTTTACAAGTAAAGAGAAATTATGTTGATTATCATCTTTAAACAATTCGCGTATCATTTGCAAAGTCTCTGTTAAATCCTCAAACATATCTAAAAATCTGCTTTCTAACTTTACAAGAGTAGATGGAATTGATTTGATAACTGGGTATTCCCTTTTTGCATCTGCAGCAAGAGGTTTTGCATCTGTTTGGTTATTTGAGGTAAGATTTATATAACTAAGCCCCGTAATACCCTGAGAAGTAAGCTGTGCTTCTGTGGATGTTTTAATCGGAGTCTCTTTTAGTATCTCTATTAAAACCTCAACCTGCTCTAGATTGTCTTGACTAAGACTAAGCTTTACAACTTTTCCGACACTAAACCCTTTATATTTAACGGGAGCATCAATATTTAATCCTAAAACAGATTCGTTAAAATATACAATATAACTCTCTACTTCACTCTCTTTAGCAGGTTTTAGCAGCCAGAAACCGAAGAATCCCATCCCGATAACTCCTATTAAAACCAAAGCACCGACTATAGTATAATTGACTCTATTGTTCATTAAAGCTTACCTCTGGCAAATAACCGTAACAACTCATTTTTATATATACCCTTTAAAGAAAGTTTTTATAAATTCATTATCAATTGTTGAAATATTATTAACGCTTCCATCATATATTATTTTTTTGTTATCTATAACAGCTAGTGTATTTATTGTATCATAAATTGACTGTAAATCATGGGAGACCATAACCACCGTTAGCTTTAAAATATCACGCAGTTTAAGTATTAAAGCATCAAAATCTCTTGCAGATATAGGGTCCAACCCGCTGGTAGGTTCATCTAAAAAAAGAAGTTTTGGGTCCATAGCCAGTGCGCGGGCGAGGGAGGCTTTTTTCTTCATTCCTCCACTTAGTTGAGAGGGAAAAAGAGAGGCATCGCTAGATTTTAATCCAACAATACTTAGCTTAAAGTCAACTATTTCATCAATTAACTTTCTTGGTAAATCACTATACTCGATAAGCGGCAATGCAATATTTTCCCTTATATTTAAAGAGGAAAAAAGAGCTCCTGCTTGAAACAAAACGCCCCATTGCTGCCTAAGTTCCTGCGCGTGTTTGTAACTAATACCGCTTAAATTATACCCTAGCACTTTTATAGTTCCGCCATCTATCTCTTGGAGCATCAGCATCTCTCTTATAAGAGTTGTTTTACCGCTTCCACTTGGTCCTACTATGCCGTATATCTCCCCCTCTTTTATCTTTAAGTTTAAACCCTCATGCACTATTTTATCGCCAAAAACAGTTTTTAAATCCGTCACTTCAATAATATATTTCATTATATTCCCAGATTTGTAAAAATTATAGAAAAAAGAGCATCACACATAATTACCGCAAAAATAGACTCAACCACGCTTTTTTTGGTATTTATCCCTATGCTCTGAGTATCATCTTTGACGCCGATGCCTCTATATATGCCTATAACAGCTATCAAAAAAGCAAAGAAAGGACCCTTTATAATTCCTATAAAAAAATGTTTTGCTTCTATTACATCATTGAATCTATCTATAAAAAGAGTGGTGCTGATATTTAAATCTTTATAGGCAATAAGCATGCCGCCTAAAATACCCATAATATCTGCGATAAAAATAAGTATGGGCATTATTATCATTAACGCTACTACTCTAGGAATAACCAAAAATCTAAAAGGCTCAAATCCCATAGTCATCATAGCATCTATCTCTTGTGTAATCTTCATAGCCCCTATCTGTGCAGTAAATGCCGAGCCGCTTCTTCCGGCTATTACTATGGCAGTGATAAGGGGAGCCAACTCTCTTAAGATAGACAAACCAAGCGTTTCTACTATAAAGATATTTGCTCCATATAGTTTTAGCTGATATGCGGATTGATACGCTACAACTAATCCTATTAAAAAGGAGGTTACACTTATAATACCTATAGCCTTTATACCATTTTCGTTGATTTCGAAAAATATCTCTTTGTATCTAATATTTTTAACTATGCCAATATTGTGAATAGCACTCGTGAAAAATTCTCCTAAAAAAGCCATAAAAGATAAAAAAATAAGATATTTTTCATAAAACAGCCTACCGAGTATCTCTAAGTAGCTCTTTTGTTTAAACTCTTGAGTCGCTTTAATTTTATCTTTGTGTTTTTTTACCAATTCAATCATGTCAGAGATATCTTTGCTCGCAGAGAGTATCTGTAGCTCTATGGCGTTTTGAAAGATTCTCTCCTGCAAAGCATAAATCATCAGAGCAGATGCTGTATCAAAAAAAGTAACCTTGCTAAAATCTAAAACTACTTTCTTTTCTTGATTTAAATGCAGTGTTTCTATTTTTTTTTGAAGTTTAGCTATGTTATAGAGGGTTAACTCCCCTTCAAAAACCAAGGAGAGTATATTGCCGGTATAAATAATCTCTAAAGATGAAGTATCCATAGAATAGCGTTAGAAATCTCTCTCTAAAAGTTTATTTACTTTTAGTATTGTTATAATCTTATCTTCTTGCTTACCGACTCCGTCGATTAATGTATCATCGCCGTTAACAGTCTCGGGTGCAGGCCCTATTCTTGATTTTTTAATTCTAATAGCCATTGTAAGTCTATCTATTACAAAGCCGGCTACATCATCCCCATGTCTCATAACGATAAATCTCGTATCTTCATTATGTTTTTTAGGATTAAGCCCAAATTTAAGACGCAAATCAATCAATGGTATAACTGCGCCGCGCATGTTAAAAACACCTACAATATACTTTGGAACCTGAGGAACTCTCGTCCAAGGAAACGGTTTAATAATCTCTTGAATCGCTAAAATAGGAATTGCATACTCCTCGTCTCCGATTATAAATCCAACCAACTGAACTATGTCCTCAGAGTGATTTATATCCTCATCTACTTTATTTTGTTTGCTGATTATCTGTTTTAATTTTTCGCTCATTATAAAAACTCCGATCTAAAATTAATATTTCTTTGGACTACGCTAGAGAGGTAGTCTGCTGAATATGGCTTAGTTATATACTCAATCATTCCCGATTCTACTCCACGCATACGATCAGACTTGCCGGTACGTGATGTCACTGCAATAAGAGGCAGATTTTTATAACGGTTATATTTTTTAATTTCAGTAGCTAGCGTATATCCATCCATTCTAGGCATTTCTATATCTATAAGCATTGCATCAAAATTATGGCTACCCTGTTTTAAAATACCAAGCGCTTCTTGTCCATCCCCAGCTTCAACCAAAGTAACACCGAGAGGCTCTAGTGATTTTCTCATAATCATTCTATCTGTTTTTGAATCATCAACTATCATAACAGTATAGTCACTTGCTTTTGTTTTTTCACGCATTAACAAGGCAGAATCTGAATTAGAATCTGCTATTGCCGATGTTTTTACATGTTTTGCCATATCCATAATAGCCACTACGTCAACAATAAGCGTAACCCCGCCATCACCGCGAATAGTAGCCCCTGCAATTCCTTCAATACCTTTTAGGAACTCTCCTAAAGATTTTATAACAATCTCCTCTTGACCTACTAGTGTATCGACGATAAGCCCTAGTTTGCTTGTGCCCAAACCAAGCACTACAACATAAGCATATTCGCTTGAATCTAGTATGCGTTCTACTTCAAAAATATCTCCGATATGAACCAGCGGAAGGACATCCTCGCGAAGTCTCATAACTGAGCGACCCTCTACCGTATAAACTTCATCGGTAGATATTCTTACCGTCTCTAAAACAGATGCAAGCGGAATAGCGTAGTGCTCCTCTTGAACCCCGACTAAAAGTGCTTGAATAATAGCAAGAGTCAACGGAATTTTAAGTTTTATAGATGTTCCTACACCTAGTTCGCTGTCTATATCGATAATCCCGTTTAGTTTTTCAATATTGGTCTTAACAACATCCATCCCAACGCCTCGTCCAGATACGTTTGTAACTTTTGCCGCCATTGAGAAACCTGGCTTGAAGATAAGAGTAAATGCCTCTTTATCACTCATATTTTCAGCTTCTTTTCGAGTGATAACCCCTTTTTCAAGCGATTTACTCTTAAGCAATCCTGCATCAAGACCTTTTCCGTCATCATCTATCTGAATAACGATTTGATTCCCCTCATTGTATGCTTTTAGCTTAATCGTTCCTGTCTCGCTCTTGCCCTGTCCTGCTCGCACATCAGGTGTCTCAATTCCATGGTCACATGAGTTTCTTATGATATGAACTAACGGATCGCCAACCTCTTCAACAATAGATTTATCAAGCTCCGTATCTTCTCCGAATATCTCAAGTTCTATCTTCTTATTTAGCTCACGGCTTAAATCACGAATCATTCTTGGAAATTTATTAAACACCTTTCCTATCGGAAGCATTCTTGTCTTCATAACTGCTATTTGAAGGTCTGTTGTGACAAGAGAGACGATTGAGACAACTTGATTTAACTCCTCAAGAAATCCCTCTCCTTCATAACGCTCTTCAACATCGTCATTTATCTTTATAAGTCTGTTTTTAGCAAGAACTAACTCTCCTATTAAGTTCATAAGATGATCAAGTCTTTTAACGTCAACGCGTATGGTTTGCTCAACCGTAGAGGCTTTTTTTGTAGGTGCTGCGGCTTTAGCATCATCTGAAGAATCAGAATCATAATCTATTGAAGCAGGTCTTGGCGACGGAGTTACTGCTACAGGAGCTTTTGAGATAGGAACCAAAGGTTCATCAGCATCATCTTGTGTATCATCTTCTGTTTGATCCTCAGTAGATGAAGATTTCGCTTCTCTTTTTACTCTATCTTCTTCTTGTCTTTGTTGTAAGAGTCTTTCTATTTCGGCTTCTAACTCATTCTCGTCCATGTTTTCATAATCAATCTCATCATCCTCGGCCGATTCTTTAACTTCTATTTTTTCAACAACAGGAGCCTCTTGAGCTACTGGAGGTTCAGTCTTCCCACTTCCCCCGGTACACTTATCAAGTCTGCTAACGCAGGCAGAAACATCTACGCCTCCATCAGAACTGCTATCTCGGATAATAACCAAAAGAGCTTTCATCAAGTCTATAGACTCTAAAATAACATCCATGATATCAGCATCTATTATCAAGTCTCCGTGTCTTGCTTTGTTTAGCACATCTTCCATGTGATGGGTTAAATATGTTAAAACATCAAAGTTTAAAAATGATGAGGCGCCTTTTACAGTATGTGCAACACGAAATATTCTATTTAAAAGCTCTAAATCTTGAGGGTTATTTTCCAGTTCCACCAAATCTTGATCTAACTGTTCTACTAACTCAAAAGACTCAACTAAAAAATCTTGTAGTATCTCTTGAAATTCATCCATATTTTCACTCCTACTTCATATGAGCACGAACTATTCGTGCTACTTCATTATAAAATGAACTCGCTTTAAACTTAACTAAATAAGCCTCACCGCCTGCTTCAGCACCTCTGTTTTCACTAAAGTGATCACTGATAGAAGAGTTAAATACAATAGGAATATTGCTAAATCTCGCATCCTCTTTTGCATTTGCCGCAAAATGAAATCCATCCATTTTAGGCATCTCAACATCAGAAATAATTATTTTTAACGTATCAGAAAGCTTATCTCCGTAAATTTCATAAAGCTCATTAAGCTTTTGCAATCCCTCTTCCCCGTCCATTGCCTCAAGAACATCAAATCCCATTTTTGTAAGTGCTTCTTTAACGATCTTTCTCGCTGTGGAACTATCGTCTAAAATTAGCGCCATGCCTGAGAAAATTTCATTTTCAACACTATCAAATTGTGTATCAGGCTCATACAGTCCTAAATCCTGCACAACGCTCTCAAGATCAAGGATGAGAAGAACATTGTCCCCTTCTATTTTAGTAACACCGGTTATCTTGCTTCCATCAAGCGTAGCCCCGTCACTCATAAAAGATGCCGGTTCTATATCTGCCCAGCTTATTCTTCTTATTCTTTTTGCCTCATGGACTATAAATCCTATAAGAATGTTGTTAAACTCGGTAATTATTACTCTATAGTTTTTTTGTGAATCTTCAGGCTCTTTAATCTTCATCCATTTTGCTAAATTTACCGCCGGGATAACAACGCTTCTTAAATCAAAAATACCCTCTATAAAATCTGGGGTATTT
>NZ_JALNZY010000072.1 GCF_023229105.1 Sulfurimonas sp. | reverse complement strand
TTGTGTATTTTTTGAGACTCCTCGCCTGTAGTATAAATGTATAAAATATCATAAAGAGCGTCCATCTTTAGAGGCTTTTGAAGATGTGCTTCCATTCCCGCTTTTAGCATGTTTTGAATGTCATCCGTTGCTATGTCGCCGCTTAGAGCAACTATTGGAATGTGATTGTATTTTGAATCTTCTCTAATGAGTCTTGTGGCTTCAAATCCGTCCATTATAGGCATGTGAACATCCATAAATATTACTGCAAAATCACTATCGTTTTGTAGAATATTGAGGACTTCTTGACCATCATTCGCGATAGTTATATCTATGCCTGAAGTTGATAAAAGTCCGGTAATAACCTTTTGATTTATTATGTTGTCTTCGGCAATCAATACTCTTGTGCCTTTAAAAATGGCAAAATCATCTTTAGTAATTTTATCATGTGGTATAAGTTCTCGTTTTTTTATGATAGCAAGTGCTGGGGTGGTAACCTCTTTAAGAAGCTCTTTAGACTCCTCTTTGGCTTCAACTTTTTCTTCTTTTTTTTGAGTAGAATAAGTCTTATGATTTCGAAACATTTTTATGAAAATATATATAACTATAAGAGTTGCCGCACTAATAAATCCTATAAATATTATATAATACTGACTTATGAATGTCTGCATATTTCCACTCTTTTTTGCTTAATCATACACTAATAAAAATTAAACTTTACAAAGTTAATGTATAATTATAGAAAAAATAACATAGGGTTTAAATGCAGAATATTCCGCACGTTCCAGTTTTATATACGCAGGTACTAGAAACGTTTAGCGATATAAAAGAGGGGATAATTATAGACTGCACAATGGGCTATGGCGGTCACTCCTCTATGATTTTAGAAGCAAACCCGCATGTAAAAGTTATAGGAATAGACCAAGACCAAAGCGCCATAGATTTTTCAACCTCAAGACTTGAGCCGTATAAAGATAGAGTAGAGATTAAAAAAGGGCGTTTTTCCTGTGTAATAAAAGATATCCTCAAAGAACATGATAAGAGAGAGATTAAAGGTATTTTGGCAGATATTGGGGTTTCGTCACTTCAGCTTGATCAAAAGGAGAGAGGATTCTCTTTTTCTAGCGAAAATCTTGATATGAGAATGGATAAAGATGCTCCTCTTAGTGCAGCGACGGTTATAAATGAGTATTCAAATAAAGAGCTACAGAGGATTTTGCTAGAGTATGGCGAACTTAGAAACTATAAAAAGATAGCCTCTTTCATAGTAGATAATCGCCCTTTTTCTTCTGCAAAAGAGCTAAGTGAAGCCATAAAACACCTGATGCCCACAGGGAAAAAAATCCATCCCGCAACTCTTCTTATGCAGGCGATACGCATAGAAGTAAACGATGAACTAGGGGAGTTAAATTCACTTTTAGACACAATAGAAGAAGCAAGGTTTTCAAATACAAAGATAGCAATTATCTCTTTTCACTCACTTGAAGACAGAATCGTTAAAAACAGGTTTAGTAAGTGGAGAGAGAACTGCATCTGCCCAAAAGAGGCTATGAGATGCACATGTAGCAATGATTACTCATACGGAAAAATTTTAACAAAAAAACCTCTTACGGCAGAAGATGAGGAGCTAAGGGCAAACTCTCGAAGCAGAAGCGCAAAGTTAAGAGTTTTTGAAACGGATATACAACTTGAGCGCTAAGACTGAGTTACTAGATGAGATTGATTTAGTTCTAAATCCACAAAAAGGCGTAGATTTAAATCATCTTTTGTATGTTTTGCTTACTATTGCACTTGTTTGCATTGTCATCTTTCCAAAAATATATATTCAGCAGCAGATATATTATAAAAGCAGAGATATATCAAAACTCAAAAGTGAGTACGACACTCTAAAAGAAGAGAATAGACTCATAAAAGGCTCAGTTGAGTCCATTAGATTTAAGAACCAGATACTCGACACACTATTTTAAAGAGGTCTAATGATTCGTCGTTTTTTAGAGTTTGCGATAGATAAACCGCTACTCAACCATATTTTACTTGCATTTATTTTTGCTCTCTCCATATTTGCTTATATAAATATTCCAAAAGAGATATTTCCTCCCATGAATATGGATAAAATCGCCATTAGTGGCGGCTATGTCGGCACTTCTGCCGATGTGCTTGACAAGATGGTTGTTAAAACCATAGAGGATGATCTGCAAAATATAAGTGAACTTGATATCATAAAGACAACTATTAAAAATGGCTCTTTTTCTATCATAGCAGATATTAAACCCGGTTCTGACAATGTGAATGTTTTAAATGACGTAAAAGATATAGTAAGCGGCGTAAAAAAAGATTTGCCCTCAGATATGTCAGAACCCATAGCAAAGATACAGCTGCACAGCTTTCCTTTGGCTCTAGTGGCACTAGCTGGAGATAGACCGAAAGAGGAGCTACTTCAAAGAGCAGAGGAGCTAAAGAGTGAACTTAGTAAGCTTAAAGATTTAAGCGATATTACAATTCGTGGTGATGCCGAAGAAGAGCTGGTTATAAAGATTGATGAGCAAAAAGTTTTGGCGTTTGGACTACAGCCCGCTTTAGCCGTAGAAGCACTAAAAAATATAAGCTCTGTTTTTCCCATAGGAACCATTAAAGATAGAGGTTCTCATCTCTATATCTCAACATATAACGGCGAAAAAAGTAAGATAGACATTGAGAGTACGGTCGTAAATGTGGGCAGCCTAAGAGTTCGCATAGGCGATATTGCAGATGTCTCCTTTAAGCTTAGCGATGAGACGGAACTCTCTCACTATAACGGGGTAAGAAATGTATCTATAAATATTACAAAAGCAAAAGAGGGAAATGCTATAGAGCTTGTCAAGCAGGTAAGAGTTCTTTTAAAAGAGAGTGAAAAACTTCATCCTGAGCTTCAGTATGAAATATATACAGATACTTCAATATGGATTAAAAACCGTTTAAATACCGTTTTTACAAATATGACCTTTGGACTTATGCTTGTATTTTTAGCAATGCTTATATTTATAAATCGCGGCATAGCTTTTGTTGTTGCTATGGGAATTCCTCTTAGTTTTATGATAGGACTTATTGCTACCGAGATTATGGGCGATAGCTTAAATATGCTCTCTCTTCTTGGAGCGCTTATAGCTCTTGGGATGCTAGTTGATGAAGCAATTGTTGTTGCCGAGAATATATACAGGCATCTAGAAGAGGGTATGGATAGAAGAGAAGCAGCCATCCTTGGCGCACAGGAGATGTTTCCGGCAGTTTTAGCGGCAACGCTTACAACTGTTTTTGCATTTTTACCTATGCTTTTACTTACGGGCGAGATGGGAATGTTTATAAAAATAATTCCTATCATGATAACAGTCCTGCTTCTCTCATCACTTTTTGAGGCATTTTACTTTCTTCCGCTTCATGCACATGACTTTTTAAAGGTATCGCATAGTGAGAGTTCTACGAAAAAAATCTGGAAAAAACTCTCCTCTTGGCATAATAGAGTTCTTCATTTTGTCTTTAGAAAAAAGTGGGTCTCCTTGATAGTTATGATTGTAACTATTTTGTCTTTAACGACCGTTATGATTAAAAACTCCAAATTTCAACTCTTCCCCGATTTTGACACGACACAGGTTTATGTCTATGGAAAGGTAAATATCAACAATGAGCTTGAAGATACAGAAATGATTGTAACCGAGCTTGAGAGGGAGCTTTTAAAAAATATCAAAGGCGATGATATCTCATCCATCACATCGATAATCGGCTTTAAGCTTGATGCTAAAAATATGGCTGAGACGGGAGAACATCTTTTTCATATCTTTATAGATTTGAGTGAACGTGCTGCGGATAATGTTTTTGATAAATATATCAGCCCATATCTCTCAATCGAGTACGATAAAGATATCTTAAAAAGACAAAGAGATGCAAGAGATATAGCAAAAGAGGTGCAGAGAGTTATAGAACCCTTTAGAAATCTTAAAGAGAATGGGAATATAGTCTATGAGGAGCTTGTTGTCAAAGTTCCCGGAGCAGGGGTAGTAGCTTCAGATATTGAGATAAGCCTTAGTGCAAATGATGAACAAAAAGCTTTGTTGGGCATAAAAGAGTTAGAGGGTGCGCTAAGAACCATCGAGGGTGTAGATAATATCTCAAACGATGCAACTCTCGGCGAAAAAGAGCTTAAACTTCGTGTTAATGAATATGGACAGCAATTAGGCTTTAATGAGCAGTATATATCCACAGAGCTAAGGGCATATTATCTCAAAGGCGAATACGGCAAAATGTTCAATGAAAACGGGCTTGTGCGTATAAAGATAGAAAGCAAAATAAAGGAGCAGATAAACTCTATAGATAGAATAGAAATTCAAGTTCCCTCTAGCGATACTTTTGTTTTGCTAAAAGATGTTTGTGACTTTATAATGACTCAAGGATTTGTGGCTCTTCAAAAAGAAAACGGAGTAAGGATTAGAACCGTAACCGCATCAATAGATAAGGATATTGCTACCTCTGCTGAGGTTATGAGTAAACTTGAGAGGACATTCTCAAAATTAAATAGCGAGGGCTATAAGCTTGAAATAAAGGGAGAGGAAAAAGAAAATGCCAAAAATAAAAGAGAGTTGATGCAGTCCGCATTTATAGCAATCTTTTTGATTTTTATAACGCTAGTTTGGCTTTTTGACTCCATAAAAAAATCTCTCATCGTTATAAGCACAATACCGCTTGTTTTACTCGGCGTCCTGTTTGGGCACATGGTCATGGGGATAAATATAACGATGCCCGGAATGATAGGAGTCGTAGGACTAGCAGGCGTTGTAGTTAATGATGGACTTATTGTAGTAAATTTCATAAAAAATGCAAGAAATACAGAGCAACTAATGAAGCAGGCACAAACAAGATTAAGACCGATTTTACTGACATCGCTCACAACTGTTTTAGGAATTAGCACATTGATATTTTTTGCTTCAGGGCAAGCTATGATACTTCAACCAATGGCAGTATCCCTTGGATTTGGAGTAGCATGGGCAACTGTTTTAAATCTAATTTACGTGCCACTTATGTATGCAGTAGTTTTCAAAATTAAAGATGTTGAAAAATCAGAAAAATCTAAGGTGAGCTAAAGTATAATTCCGACCTACAAAGCAATAGCTTCTCTAGAAACAGTGGGTTCTTAGCTCAGTTGGTTAGAGCCCTCCGCTCATAACGGAGTGGTCGAGTGTTCGAGTCACTCAGAACCCACCACTTGTTTTAGGCACTTTCAAGCATTTTCTTAGATTCTTGCTTTTAAACTGTCACCTAAACTGTCACTATTATTCTTAAATAAATCAATACTAGTATCCACTTTTAAATGACTGTCTTTTATAAATCCGGCGTAGTTTTTCATTATCATTTCAGGTGAAGTATGACCTACTATAGCAGCAATTTCCATGATTTTGAATTTTTCACTATTAAGCATAGCAGTTATAAAAGTATGTCTTGTGCTATATAGTTTTCTATACTCAATCCTGCAATCCTTAATGAGCTGTTGCCATCTTCTTTTAAAAAAAGATACATCTCTTATAAATTCTTTGTTATAATCAAAAAGATAAAGAGATTGACTTAACTTTTTTTGATTATCAATAAATGGTTTTATTGCCTCAAACATTGGAATATCTCTTATGCTTCCAACTGTTTTAGGAGTAGTTATACGACCCTTTGAGATAGATCTCTTAATGGTAATCCTATCGTTTAAGATATCTTGATGCATTAAACCAAGTATCTCGCCGCTTCTCATACCAGTATGCAGTGCTATACCAAGGTAGTTTTTAAGCATTTCATCTGATTTTTCAAGTAGCAACATAACTTCATCTGCCGAAAATGGATAAATGGACTCTTTCTCAGACGCTTTAAGCATTATACCTACTGCTACATTTTGATTTATAACTGCGGCATCCATAGCAATGTCGAGAATACCTTTGATGCAAGATAAATAATCTTTTTTGGTCCTGCTTGTAATATTGAGTGATGCTAAGTACTCTTTGACTGCCAATCGAGTAATCTTTGTAACCTCAAACTTTCCAAAAAAATCTTGCACTTTTCTATAGATATAAATTCTGTTATGAAAACTTTTATCGCCTTTATGATCTTCCAAATATTTTTCATAAAAATATGAAAACTTCTTGCTCTCAAATTTTTGCAAAGATATTTCGTTTTGTTTACGAGCTAACCAAGCAGGCAGATATCTAGTCTGCATGTATTTTAGTGTTTTTTCTATTTTAAGGATTTTTGTACTTTCCTCAAAGGTTTGAACATTTTCATTTTCAAAGAACACTTGGCATCGTATGTACCAAAATTTTCTACTGCTTCTATCTAAAATAGAAGCTTTTATGTCTTGCACTTTGCAATCTCCTTTCATGGGAGATTTATTACTTACAATTAACGGCATATTATATACTATGTACGATTTAAGAGTTCTTGTAGCTCTGAATCAGGATTTTGGTTACCTCTGAGCCAATCTTCAAGAGCTTTTATATCCCAAAGTACTGCTTTTTTGGTTTTGGAGCTGTTTGGAGGTATAAAAAAATGCACTCCTTGTATAAACTCTTTGTTTTTTCGTGAAATAAAAAAATCTTTTGATAGGTCGAAGATATTTGATAGGTTTTTCTCTTGAATATATTTTTTCATTTTAGTATCTCCAATCTTTCTACACTTAAATCAAGTTTATCATCTGAAATATGTACTTTTAAATCATATTTTTCAAACTCTTTTTTCAGAGTTTCTGCATAAAATGGATAGTTTTCTTTACCTCTAATCCACCATTTTGGATGTATGCCGTATCTTTGTTTAAAAATGACAACTTCATAAATTCCATTTCCGTAAATAAGTCGCTCAATCTCTTTTGCATCATTGAGGTTTTTATATTTCATATTTATACTCCTTACAAAGTCGGCATTTCTATTTTTTCCCGCGGGAAATTTTCAACAATAGATAGATTATTAAGTATTTTGGGGTTCTCGGAGTTATCGGAGTTCTCGGAGACAATAGCAGACTCTTTATAAAGCCCTAAATCAGGGGTTCTCGGAGTTATCGGAGTTCTCGGAACTAAATCTTCATATATTGTCTCGACAACTTTTGATTTTGTAGCGGAAGTTTCTATGAGAGAGTAAAGTTTTTGATTATTACGATCTCCTCTTTCAAATTTCCAAAGCTTACCTTCGTTATTTTTTATAACTTTACTTGCTTTTTCTTTATCGTATCCTAAATCCGTAAGATTTTTCCAACACTCTGACCACATTGGTTTGCTACGAGAAGATTTTAGGTACTCAATAGTTTCATTTATCATATCATCCAACTCTTCGGTTTGTTTTGCATACTCAAGGTCTAATTTTGTAAGAGTGTGCTCAAGAGCATTATAAGTAAAAGCCATCTCATGCAGATCTCCGCTTCTGGCCTTAAATGGTTTGAGTATCAGAGCGTTTTTGTCATCATTTCTTGTCAATTTAAAAGCATTGGATGCATCTTCTTCAAATGCTGATGAACCTGCATAATCACTTTCAAAATCTTTTTGTTTTTTATTTTGATGATGTAAAAATATTACAGTAGCGCCGTTGTTTCTAAGTGTTTTTAGAATTTCCA
This sequence comes from Sulfurimonas sp., assembly GCF_023229105.1. Classification (GTDB taxonomy): domain Bacteria; phylum Campylobacterota; class Campylobacteria; order Campylobacterales; family Sulfurimonadaceae; genus Sulfurimonas. The sequence continues at coordinate 2,222 of NZ_JALNZY010000072.1, read as the reverse complement.
TTACAGGTGAAACATCTTTATTTTTATCTCTGTCACCATTTATAAAATTTTTAATAGAGTCAAAAACTATCAATGAATTTGTAAGGTCCATTTTGAGCAGCGTTTGGACAATCTTCCATAAGTCGCTTTTGGCCAGTCCTACAAAATATCTAAAATTATTGCCATGCTCTTTTTTCAGATGATGAATGTTTCTGTCTTTTAAAGTAGATGCACTGTTGTCACCGTCTATGTAGTAAACCTGCTCTATAGTCTTATGCTTGAGCATCATGTTTGCGGCAGCAACGCTAAGTAAACTTTTACCGGTTCCGGGGCGAGCAGATATCATGGTAATTTCATTTTTGACCAAAAAGTGATCCATAAGGTACTCAAACTTAAGATCTTCTATTTTTGCAAAATCTATATCAAACCTGTCAAATACGCTCTCTATATTTTTATCATTCTTTTTAAATGTGGTTACGCTATCTATATTCTCAAGTTCAAATTTCAAATTTTGCAGTTTATCTATAACATCTAAGTCAAATTTATGCTGCAAATTAAGAGAAAGTTCATGTATGCGCCTGGAGATTGAATCTTTTTTGACTTCTTTTGCATAGATAGAAGTATTGGAAATAGGATTTGCCGCAAGAATAGTAAGCATTGCCTCTTCATCAAACTTTTTAGCTTTACGCTTTATAAACTCTTCATCTATAGGCAGGTCGTTTTTATACAGATATTGTATAGTAGAGTAAATATCTTGATGCGCCTGGAGATAAAAGTCGTCATGATTTAATACTCTTTCTATATCCGGCAAAAGCTGAGGATTAAAAAGAATAGAGCTAAGTAAGCTCACTTCAAAATTAATGTTGTATATGTTATAATTTTCTTGATTCATTTGAATACGTCCTTATGCAAAAGATAGCAGCGTTCGCCCGCTGCTATCTATCTTCATGATATTTTTTAAATACTCGATATGCTCTTGTTGCTCTAAGCTTTGTTTTTCAAGCTTTTCTCTCTGAGTTTCTTCTTCTATCAAAATATCAAGCAGGTCGTCTTCATAAGCGTCATCGAAATTGTTTATTAGCTCTTCTTTTATGCTTCTCTTAATACAGTTTTTATATCTGTCGTCAAATAGATTTTTGATGTTGTTTGCAACTCTTTGAACAATCTTTCTTATAAGATCTAGGTTTTCAAAGCTGCAGTTATTATTTTTACAAAAGAGGAAACCCTTTTTCTTCTCCAAAATCCTAACTACTTGTTTTTTAGTTACTTCAAGGGCAGTGCCATAAATATCGTCATAATGTAATCTTTGCACGACAAAGTTATAGTTTGTCTTTTGTAATATTTTTGCAACATCTTCTTTTGCCATTTCAAAGATCATTGAATTATCTTGTAGAACATCATTTAAAATATTTTCGCGCGTGTATTTTTCTGCTATAGTTTTTTGCCAACACCACATTAAAATCTCCTAGCTTGCAATTTTGAAGTTTGTATTTAAATAATCAAAAACTTCATCGGGATTGAAAAGTCTTATCTTATTGTTTATGTAAATATGAGGTATTTTGTTTTCACGGACAAGATGCTCAAATCTCTGTTTTGGAATACTAAATGTCTTTTCAGCTTCTTTTTGCATCTCTGTTTTTGTTAGTAGTCTTTTTTTTGGAGAGGTAATCTTTTTTAACAATCTCTCTATTAGCTCGTCCTTTGTACTAGATTCCTTTATTTCTTTTAAAAGTTCCGTATCTAAAGAACTAGCAAGTTCTTTATTTAATAAAATCTCTGTTTGCATAATTGTTTTCCTTTTTAAAAAACTTATTGTTGAAGTAGTTGAGATGTCTAACTTTTAGTTGCAATTAATATGATTTGCACTATAATTTTTTATGAATTTTTGAAATTCGCCGATTGTTTTGATTCCTTGTTCAGCCGCTAAACTTGCAAGGAATTGAAACTGTTTATACTTCATGTACTAATCCTCACTTTATTAAAGCCGCCTAAAGCTCTCATGCCGTCAATAAAACCAATCATCTTAGGTTGCACTTTAGTTTTGAACTCTTCATACTGCTTTTTATTTCTTTTTTCATTGCGAAAAGCTTCCCTTGCTGCCGCTATTACTTCATTGTAGCTTTTGTATATCATCAAGTTTCCTTTTTATACTTTCATCTTCAATACTTCAACAATAAATTTTCAAATAACTTTTTCCCGCGGGAAATTTTTAGAGTTTTTACTCTAAAGTATTCTTATGTAGA
>NZ_JALNZY010000088.1 GCF_023229105.1 Sulfurimonas sp. | reverse complement strand
TTTTTAAAGGAGCTTGAGGAGGCAATGCTAAAAGGGGAGGCGCAAATCGCTGTTCACTCACTCAAAGATGTTCCTACTGTTATGCCAGACGGGCTTCTTTTAGCAGCTATTACAGAGAGAGAAGATTGCAGAGATGCGCTGCTATCTGAGAAATATGCAAACATTGCTGCTCTTCCAAAAAAAGCGATAGTAGGTACATCTTCTCTTCGCCGCCGTATGCAGATAGAGAAACTTCGCCCTGATTTGATTATAAAAGATTTAAGAGGAAATGTTGATACAAGAATAAAAAAGTTAAAACAAGGTGATTTTGATGCAATTATTTTAGCAGCAGCGGGGATAAACAGACTCTCTTTGCTAGATGCTGTTCAACATGTTTATCCAATCTCTTTAGATGAGATGGTTCCGTCGATGGGACAGGGTGCATTGGGTATTGAAGCGGTAAATGATGCAGAGGTTTTAAAGATTATAGCAGGCCTTGAAGATGAGTACAGCAGAATTGAGACGACTATAGAGAGATCTTTTGTGGATGAGTTAGAAGGCGGTTGTCAGGTTCCTATAGGGGTAAATGCATCTGTTTTAGAAGATGGAAACGTAAGCATTAAAGCTGTTTTGGGTCTTCCTGATGGAACTGAGATGCTTAGTGACTCAAAGATAACTTCTAATAAAGATTACCAAAATGTTGGCAGGGAGATGGCGGCAGAGTTTATAGCAAGAGGTGCTAAAGAGTTGCTTGCCCGTGCTGAAGCTATGATGGAAAACAGATAAATGAAGAGAACCCTCGATCTTCTTAGAAAAAATAATGAGTTAAGAGTTATAGAAGAGGAGCTTGATATTTATCTTGAAATACCTCACTTGGCTTATGCGGAAGTAAAGAAAAAAGATGGTGGCAAGGCACTTCTTTTTACAAATGTGGTAGATAAAAAAAGCGGTAAAAAGTTTAAAGAGAGTGTTCTTATGAATGTTTTTGGTTCATATAGACGCTGTGAGCTTCTTTTTGGCAGAACTATAGAATCAATTGCAGATGAGATTTCAAAATTGCTTCACATGAAGCCGCCTGAGGGTTTTTTTAACAAACTCTCAAAAGCAGGTGAACTATTTGCGCTTAGAAATATTTTTCCAAAGAAATTAAAGGGCAGTGGCGCGTGTCAACAGATAAAATATTTAGATAAAGATATAGATCTCTACAATCTTCCTGTGTTGACAACATGGGAGCAAGATGGGGGACCGTTTATAACAATGGGTCAGGTTTATACACAGAGTTTTGACGGCGAGATGGTAAATCTCGGCATGTATAGACTTCAGGTGTATGATAAAAACCATCTAGGAATGCACTGGCAGATTCACAAGGACTCCTCTCACTTTTTTGATCAGTATCAAAAAGCCGGCAAAAAGATGCCGGTCAGTGTTGCAATCGGCGGAGACCCTCTTTATACATGGTGTGCTACGGCTCCGCTTCCTTACGGTGTAAATGAGTTGTTGATGTATGGACTTATAAAAAAAGAGCCTGCAAAGCTTGTGAAGTCAATAACTACGCCTCTATATATTCCTAGAGATGTTGATTATGTTATTGAGGGGTGGGTGGATACGCATGATATGAAAATCGAGGGTCCCTTTGGCGATCATACCGGTTACTATACACTTGCTGAACCTTATCCTGTTATGGAAGTTAGTGCAATTACTACGAAAAAAGAGCCTCTTTATTTAGCTACTGTTGTAGGAAAGCCGCCGTTAGAAGATAAATATATGGGCTGGGCTACGGGCAAGATATTTTTTCCTCTTTTAAAAACCACTGCTCCTGATTTGCTTGATTATCATATGCCTGAGAATGCAGGTTTTCATAACCTTATTTTAGCGAAGATGAAACCGCTCTATAAAGGTCATGCAAAGCAGTTTATGCACGCTTTTTGGGGTGCTGGACAGATGAGTTTTGTAAAACATGCCATATTTTTAGATGCAAATGCGCCAAAACTTGAAAATTATGAATCTGTTGCTACTTATATACTTGATAGGTTTACGCCAAAATCCCTCTTTATCACAGAGGGGATACTTGATGCGCTTGATCACTCCTCCTCTGAGACTCTTGTCGGCGGAAAATTAGGCATAGACGTTACATCGGCAAATAAGGTAGAAGCGCCTCAATTATTAGGCGATGAGGAGTTATTTACCAGAGTTAAGGAGATTGTTCCTGATGCTGTTGCTCTGCATCAGTTTATGAGAAGAACTAAAAATCCTATAACAGTCATCTCTGTAAATAAAACAAAAAATGCAAAGAACTATTTTGATGCTCTTGTTGCGTTAAGTATGCACATAAGAGTGGTAGTATTTGTTGATGAGGCAAAAAACGATATCTTTAATCCGTACATGCTCATCTGGAGAGTTACAAACAACATAGATGCTATGAGAGATATTTTTATCTCAGGTTTGATGGTAGGAGTTGATGGAACCAATAAAAATCTGCTTGATGGATTTAGCAGAAAGTGGCCCGATGATGTGGAGTGTACAAAGAGTGTTGTCGAGGCTTTAAAGAAAAAAGGGCTGTGGGATTTAAGCGATGAGTTGCAGCGGAAGTTTCAACTTTAGTTACTGCATCTTGTTTAAAAAATATCACAGAGATGAAATCTTATAGCTTGTTTTAGCATTAAGTTTTTAAAAAATAAAGGAAATAGTTATTATGGAAAAAATGTGGTCAGGTCGTTTTTCTGCAGGCGCATCAAATCTTTTAGATCAGTTTAACGCCTCCATCATGTTTGATAGAAAACTCTATCGTGAAGATATTGAAGGCTCCCTTGCACATGCTGCCATGTTGGCAAAGCAGGGCATTTTAAGTGATGAGGAGCTTGCACAAATCAGACAAGGACTCTCTCAGGTTAAAGAGGAGATAGAATCCGGTACATTTGAGTGGAAAATCTCAGATGAGGATCTTCACATGGGGATTGAGAAGCGTTTAACGGCAATTATCGGTGATACCGGAAAAAAACTTCATACCGCAAGAAGCAGAAATGATCAGATTGCCGTAGATTTTCGTCGTTATGTTCTTCGTAAAAATCTAGAGATAGTAGCTGCGCTAAAGCTTTTAATGAGTGAAGTGCTAGTTGTTGCATCTAAGCATACGGATACTCTTATGCCCGGAATGACGCATCTTCAACATGCGCAACCTATCAATTTTGCTTTTCATTTAAGTGCATATCTGGCTATGTTTACAAGAGATATAAAGAGGTTTGAAAGCTCCCATGAGAGAAACAGCGTCTCCCCTCTTGGTTGTGCTGCACTAGCCGGAACTCCGCATAATATAGACAGAGAGATGACAGCAGAGCTTTTAGGCTTTAACAGTGTAAGTATAAACTGCCTAGACACGGTAAGTGATAGAGACTTTGCGTTGGAGATTTTGTTCAATATCTCTACTATGATGATGCATATTTCTCGTCTTAGCGAGGAGCTTGTTATGTGGTCTAGCTATGAGTTTAGATTTATTGAACTCAGCGATGAGTATTCAACAGGCTCCTCAATAATGCCGCAAAAGAAAAATCCTGATGTACCTGAACTTCTTCGCGGTAAAACAGGAAGGGTTTATGGCTCACTAATGGGTCTTTTAACCGTTATGAAAGCTCTCCCGCTTGCTTATAACAAAGATACGCAAGAGGATAAAGAGGGTGTTTTTGATGCGGTAGAAACTGCGCTAATCTCTTTGGAGATACTAAAAGAGGCAATCAAAACCATGCAGGTAAAAGCTAACTACATGAGCAATGCTTGTAAAATCGGGCATCTAAGCGCTACGGATTTAGCTGATTATTTAGTGCAAAAATGCAATATTCCTTTTAGAGAAGCGCACTTTATTACAGGAAAAGCGGTAGCTAAGAGTGAGGAGCTAAAGATTGATTTAAGCGATATTGAGTTGAAATATCTCCAAGAGATAGATAGCAGAATTAGCGAGGATGTTTTGGAGTTTTTATCGATTGAGAACTCTATGAATGCCAGAACTTCTGCAGGCGGAACTTCTACAAAAAGAACACTGGAACAGTTGGCTTATTTTAGAGATTTTTTAAAAATCTAGCCTTTTGGGCTTAGCTTTAGTAACCATATTTTGATATCGTTATAGATAAAGTTTTATGAAGTAAAATTAAGGAGAAGTAGATGAAAGTATCAGTATCGCACAAAAATGGTATGAGATTTGAAGCCAAAACACAAAAGAGCAGTTTTATAATCGACTGTCCGCAGATATCACCTGTTGAGTATTTTTTAGCGGGAATTATCACATGCAGCGCATCAGATATTGTTTTGTTACCTAAAAATCAAGACAAAACAGTTACGAATTTAGTTGTAGATGGCGATGTAGAAAGAAATGAGGATCATCCAAGAAAGTTCAACACTCTGCATCTAGATTACAAGTTTAACTCTGATGGCGATGATATAATGGCGGCTCGCTGGGTTATGGCATCACTTGAGACATACTGCTCTACTATTAACACCATCAGAGATTCGGTTGTAATCTCATACTCCATTACCCATAACGGAACAAAGATTAAAAAGAATGAGAAGATGATTTCTGGCGGCGGAAGCGGGATAGATATGGGAGAGATAGAGAGTTGCCCCTCATAAATTACCCGTAAACTTTTTCATAAGAGAGCACTCTTTGTGATACGTTTTTGAGGTATTTTTTCGGCTCCTCGTACTTTAAATCTCTAAGCAAGGTGTTGTAAACTTCATCCGGCGATAAATCATTAATAAGCAAAGTAGCTTTATGTACACTGTTCGTTTTAGTAAACGCCCATGCTACATTGCCCGCTCCCGTGTTATATGCGGCTATCGTGCAGTATAGGCGGCTTTGGGGATTTGTTATTTTACTTAGATAATTATAGTAAAGTATATGTAAGTAGGCGCTTCCCATCGTTATGTTGTTTTTACTGTTATATAGATAGTTTCCAGAGACTAGTTTTTTCTCTTTATATAAGAAGTTGTAGCTGTCGATACCTGCTGTTTTTGGAACGATTTGCATTAAACCGTATGCGGGAACATGGGATTTTGCTCTTGGATTGAAACTGCTCTCAGAGTGCATAATGGCAAATACAAGCGAGGCAGGCACCTTTTGCCTTGATGCTTGCGTTTGTATCTCCTCTTTATAGACTTGAGATCTCTTAAGCATGGCATCAGGGGGCATAGATATATTAAGCGTGTACACTTTTGTACTATTTACTTTTTTTGAATCCACACTTTGTATATTTTTATCTTGAACATTTTGCTCTACATAAGTTATAAGAGTATCTTTTGAGGGGGCTTTCTCAAATATAACAGTTGAGAGAATCGGTTCTGCTTCAACTTGTGCATCTGCAACAAAAACCGGTTTTTTGATTTGTGCCAATCTCTGCTCAAGAGGATCACTCTCCTGCGCTTTTTTCGTATCTATTGTAACAACGTTAGCAAGAGCTTTTTTAAGTTTCTCCTTAGCCTCTTTTTCAGAGGAGGCTATAGTCTCAACAATAATCATCTCTTTTTCAAAATCAATATTCGTTCTTGTTTTTTTGTCTTTAGTGTAGGCTACCCACCTCTTTTTGCTTGACATTAAAGGCTCTTCCCAGTAGCTGCTTATCTCTTGTTCATAGTCGGCATACTCTTTTTCTATGGCATCTTGGTAGGATTTAAATGCATCTTCGATATTTTGCTTATAGGCGTCAAATTGATCTTTTTGAGCCTTAAAAGCCTTCTCTTGGCTGTTTTTAAAATCAGTTGCATTTTGTGCTAAAAGTAGCGAAGATAAAAACAGAGAAGTTAAGATTTTAGCGGGCATATTATTTTAAAATTTTCCCATTGGGTCTGCATCACTTAGGTGTGACCATGAAAGTTTCGCACCACCGACTATATGAAAATGAAGATGCTTTACTTCTTGCCCCCCGTTTTCTCCGACATTTGTTATCACTCTATAGCCGCTTTTATCTATGCCCAGCTCTTTTGCAACATCTTGCATAAATTTTGTCATATTTTTCATAGTCAGGGGAGTTACTTCATTAAAGCTATCTACATGTACCTTTGGGATTGCAAGCACATGTATGGGAGCCTTTGGATTTATGTCGTGAAATGCTATAAAATCTTTATTTTCCAATATAACATTTGAGGGAATTTCATTGTTTACAATCTTGCAAAATATGCACATTTGTTTTCCTTTTTTTATTTATTGTAACATATAAAAAAGTAAATGAAGCTATATATAAATTATATTTGACTATAATCTACTTAAAAATTTAAGAGGGTATTTCCCTTAAGTGTGGGTGAGTCTATTGAGAGAATGGTATGACGCAATAAAAGAGGCACAAAATGTTGAGAGAGTCGAAGAGATTCGCATTGCTGTGTTTGGGAAAAAGGGTGTTTTAGCTGTAGAGTTTGCCAAAATGAAGAGTGCATCAGATGAAGAAAAATCAAAAATTGCACAAGATTTAAATACGCACAAAAGTGCGCTAATGAATGAACTTACGCAGAGAAAAATAGTTCTTCAAACATTAGAGCTAGAAGCAAATATGAGAGCAGAAGCTATTGATGTTTCTATGTATAGCTCAAGATCAGAATCGGGCGCGCTTCATCCTGTTATGGAGACGATGGACAGAATAGTTGAGTATTTTTCATCCATGAATTTTGCAGTTAAAACTGGAACGATGGTAGAAGATGATTTTAACAACTTTGAGGCACTAAATCTTCCAAAATATCATCCGGCACGAGATATGCAAGATACTTTCTATTTTAAAGATGAGATGCTGCTTCGCACACATACATCTCCAGTTCAAATCAGAACAATGATGAGCACAAAACCGCCTATTCGCATGATAGCTCCTGGTGCGGTTTTTAGAAGAGATTATGATATTACGCATACGCCGATGTTTCATCAAGTTGAAGGGTTGTTAGTTGATGCGCAGGGCAAAGTCTCTTTTGCAAACTTAAAGTTTATCCTAGAAGATTTTTTAAAGTATATGTTTGGCGATGTAGATGTTCGCTTTCGTCCTAGCTTTTTTCCTTTTACGGAACCCTCGGCAGAGGTTGATATCTCCTGTGTATTTTGCAAAGGCAAAGGGTGTAGAGTATGTTCAAAAACAGGATGGCTTGAGGTGCTTGGATGCGGAATTGTAGATCCAAATGTCTTTGAAGCGGTAAAATATGAAAATGTCAGCGGATATGCTTTTGGACTTGGAGTCGAGAGATTTGCGATGCTTATTCATCATATAGGTGATCTTCGTTCACTTTTTGAGGGAGATATTAAGTTGCTGGAGCAGTTTCAATGATAGTTACTAGAAGTTGGTTAAACGAGTGGGTAGATTTAAGTAATATATCTACGGACAAACTGGTAAAAACATTTAACTCCATAGGTTTGGAAGTAGATAGTATCTCAACGTATGAGGTTCCAAAAAAAATAGTATTTGGTAGAGTTTTAGAGTGTGAAAAACATCCTGATGCAGATAAATTAAATATTTGTACTGTTGATATCGGCTCAAGTACGCGTCAGATAGTATGTGGAGCTTCAAATGTAAGAGCAGGGCTTGATGTTGTTGTTGCAACAATCGGTGCAGTTATGCCAAGCGGCATAACAATAAAGCCTGTAAAACTCCGTGGAGTCGAATCAGAGGGGATGATTTGTTCGGCTAAAGAGATCGGGCTTAGTGATATGAATGATGGCATAATTGAGCTAGATAGCAGTATCGGATCTTACACTTTAGGCAAAGAAGTCTGTGAAAACCCTATTTTCAGCGATGATTTAATAGAGATAGAGTTGACGGCTAATCGTGGTGATTGTTTAAGTATTCGCGGAATAGCAAGAGATTTATGTGCAGCTTATGATAAACCTTTAAAAGAAGAAAAGATAGAAGAGTATGATGATAAAAGGGTTGGAATAGGAAGAATTTTATCTCTCTCTCATGAGAACAAATTAAATGTAAATCTTCTCTATAGAGCAGTTGATTTAAAAGATTTAAAACTCCCCTTTGCTGTAAGGTTAAGGCTCACACAGATAGAGAATCCAAAAGAGAGTGATATTGAATCTCTTATGCACTATGTAACACATAGCAGTGGTGTTATTTTAAGAGCGTATGACCATAAATTTTTCTGTAGTAATGATGAGATTTTAGCAAAAGTGTCGCTTTCTCAAGATGAAAATGGATATGCCTCAATAATGGCAAAAGATAATAAAAAGGCATCTACGGTAGGAATTATTCAAGAAGATGCCTCTAAGCTTAGCCTTAAGAATGGGATTATTCTTTTAGAAGCGAGCTATATTCCTCCAGATATTATCTCTAAGAAAATGCAAGAAACTAAGATGATTTCAGGTCCGATGTATTATAGAACATCAAGAGGAAGCGAGCCTGAGTTGGATATTGGGC
>NZ_JALNZY010000008.1 GCF_023229105.1 Sulfurimonas sp. | reverse complement strand
CTCTCATACTGCATCTCTACAATAGAGGCAAACTCAGCGTCCTCTATTTTCGGTGGAACAATTGAACTCGGCGACTTACATGAAGATAAGATTATAAGTGTTAGCAAAAAAGAGATAGATGAGATAATCGGTGCAAATATCGATAAACTTAAAATAACGAAAATACTTAAAAATCTCGGTTTTGATACTACAAAATCCTCAGCTAACAGTATTGTTGTTTTAGTTCCTAAATTTAGACATGATATATCTAATAAACAAGATATAGTTGAGGAGATTGTTCGACTTGTAGGTATTGACAATATTCCCTCAAAACCTTTTATATTTACTGAAGAAAATAGACTAAAAGATGATTATTTTGCTTATAAAAAGAGGAGTGAGTATAGACACAAAGCGGCATTTAGCGGCTTTTTTGAGTCTGTTCATTTTGTGTTTGATGAGAAGAGAGTTTTGCAGCAGTATGGATTTCAAACTCTTGATGCGGATAAAGAACTTCTTAATCCAATCGTAAATACGCTTGATACCCTTAGGTCCACACTCTTGAGCGGCTTGCTTAGAGCTGCATCAAATAACTCTAAAAATGGATATCTCTCAGTAAAGCTTTTTGAAATCGGTTCTGTATTTAATTCCAAAAGAGAAGAGTCCGTGAAGATGGCAATGCTTTTTTCTGGAGATAGAGAGTCTCAAAGTTTGTCAAATACGGGTAAACCTCTAAAAGTAGATTTTGGATTTTTTACTCAGAAGATTTCAAACATCATAGGAGAGTTTGAACTTTGTGAGTTTAAAACCACACACTCGCTCTCACACCCTTTTCAATCTGCCAAAATTGTTATTGGCGGGGAGGCTGTAGGCGAGCTATTTCGTGTTCATCCAGAGGTAGAGGATAGTTATGATTTAGACACTACATATATGTGTGAGCTAGATTTCTCAAAGCTTCCAAGTGGGCTAAAAACCGCAGAAAACAGCTCAAAATATCAGGCATCATATAGAGATCTGAGCTTGGTTATGCCAAAAGAGATGCAGTATGAAAAAGTCAAAAGCGTCATAGAGGAGTCCTCTGTAGAACATCTTGTTCGCTTCTACCCGGTTGATAAATATAGTGATGAATCTTTGGATGAGAATATGAGTTTAACAATTAGATTTATTTTGCAGTCAATGGAAAAAACGCTAGAAGAAGAGGATATGACAAGATTCACACAAAGTATTTTAGATGCTTTAAATAATAAACTAGGAATTACGATTAGATGAGTAGTGTAAAAGTTCTAAAAGCATCACCATTTTCGCTTGCTATTTCGGCGATTGCACCTGATAAGTCTATATCACACAGGTCCGCTATGTTCGCAATGCTTGCAGAGGGAACAAGTGAGATTACCAACTTTTTAAGAGCTGAAGATACGCTTGACACGCTAAATATTATCAAAAATTTAGGTGCAAAAATAGTTGATGATGGGGTAACTATAAAAATAAGTTCAGAGGGTATAAAAGAGAGTAGTGAAATTTTAGATTGCGGTAACTCCGGAACTGGAATGAGACTTTTTTGCGGTCTTTTAAGTTCAGCGGAGGGGCATTTTATTTTAAGTGGAGATGAGTATCTAAGACGCCGTCCTATGAATAGAGTGACTGCGCCCCTGCGTGATATCGGTGCAAAACTTGACGGAAGAAATAGAGGCGATTTAGCACCTTTGAGCATACGTGGGGCTTCGCTTAGAGCATTTCATTATGAGAGTAAAATAGCCTCGGCACAGGTTAAGAGTGCGATGATTTTAGCTGCTCTTAGAGCTGATGGCGAATGCAGCTACAGTGAACCTGAACTTAGCCGTGACCATACGGAAAGAATGTTAAAAGGAATGGGTGCCGAGATAGAAGTTGAGGGTTTGGTTACTAAAATCAAACCTATGAAAAAACTTCTCTTACCGCTTAAATTAAGAGTTCCTGCAGATCCCTCAAGTGCATTTTTCTTTGCAGTAGCAGCTGCAATTACGCCTGATTCTGATATAGTGCTAGAGGGTGTCACTCTTAATCCTACTCGAATAGAAGCATTCAAAGCGCTAGAGAGAATGGGTGCTAATATTAGCTATGAAACTACGGATAGTAAGTATGAGCCAATCGGCAATATTCATGTAAAGTATGCTCCTCTAAAAGCAATCACTGTTGAGCATAATATTTCTTGGCTAATAGACGAACTTCCTGCGCTTTCTATAGCTTTTGCATGTGCTCAAGGGGTGAGTGTTGTCAAAAATGCCGAAGAGCTTAGAGTAAAAGAGAGCGATAGAATCTCTACGGTAGTAAATGGACTTAGAGCCTGTGGTATTGAAGTAGAAGAAGTTCAAGACGGCTATAGCGTAAAAGGTGGCGAGCTTAAAGATGCTACTATTGATAGCCATGGAGACCATAGGATTGCTATGAGCTTTATTATAGCTGGGCTTAAGTGCGGGATGCAAGTGAGCGATTTAGATTGTATTAATACCTCCTTTCCAAACTTTTTTGAACTATTACAAAAGATTACAAAAGTTGAATTTACTTCTTTGTAAAAGGAGAGAGATAATAATGAAGATAGAGTTAGCTGAGAGTTACGGTTTTTGTTTTGGCGTAAAACGCGCTATTAAAATTGCCGAAGAGAATAAAAACTCATCAACATACGGACCGCTTATTCACAACTCAAAAGAGATTGAGAGACTTGAAAAAGATTATAAAGTGAGCCTAACGAATAATCATAAAAGTTTTTCTTCGGGAGACAAGGCGGTTATTCGTACACATGGAATACCTAAAAATGAGCTTGCAGAGTTAAAAGAAAACAGAGTAGATGTAGTAGATGCCACATGCCCTTATGTGACGAAACCGCAGCAGATTTGTCAAGAGATGAGCGAGCAGGGTTATGATATTATAATCTTTGGGGATGAAGCCCATCCTGAGATTAAGGGCGTTAAAAGCTACGCAACCTATGGCGCAACAGTAGTCACTTCACCAAAAGAGCTTGAGAATTTGAAGTTAAAAGAGAAGATAGCTCTTGTCGCGCAAACAACAAGAAAAGTTGAAGATTATTTGGAAGTTGCAAACTATCTTATACCGCGCCATAAAGAAGTTAGAGTATTTAACACTATCTGCAACGCAACATTTGAGAACCAAGAAGCGGTAAGAAAAATCTCTAAAAAAGCTGATGTTATGATAATTATAGGCGGGAAAAACTCATCAAATACAAAACAACTCTTTAGTATCTCTCAAGATAACTGCACAGACAGCTATCACATAGAAGATGAAAATGACCTAGATTTTTCATGGTTTGAGGGTAAAAAGTTTTGCGGTATAAGCGCGGGAGCATCAACTCCTGACTGGATTATACAAAATGTAGTTAATGCTATACAAAAGAATCAACAAGCAAGCAGTTAGCCATAAAAACATCTTTTTTTATTTTTATTCATGCTTAATTTAATGAAAAAATTATCAATAATTGGATATAATCACGAAATTTTTATGTAACAGAGGATAGGTAATGGCGTTCGATAACGAATCATTTGAAGAAGAAGAAAATTTTGCAGAGATGTTTGCTGCAAGTGAGAAGCAGCAAGAGACAAGTCGCATTGTAGAGGGTGAGATTGTTGAAATCCAAGCGGATGAAAATAGAGCATTAGTAGGTGTTGGCGATAAACTAGAGGGTATCCTTAGTTTAGAAGAGATTAGCGAAAATGGAAAATTAAAGTTTGATGTTGGCGATAAAATCAAAGTAATGGTAACAGGATACTACAATGAGCGTCCTAAAATATCTTACAAAAAGGTGCTAGAACAACAAAAAACAATAGACTTTATTGACAAATACAAAGAAAACTTCGAAGATTTAATTGTTGATGGTATTATCACTAAGAAAAATCGTGGCGGCTATGTTTTAGAAGCAGATGGAGTATCTTTCTTTATGCCTCGTTCATTAGCTGCTTTTAAAGAGACAGATGAAGTAGTAGGTCGTAAGATAAAAGCTCAAGTTGTTAAAATTGATGAAGAGCAAAATTCAATAGTCGTTTCTCGTCGTAAACTTTTTAATGATGAGCGTAAAAAGAAAAAAGAGATTATCGACAAGCTGATGGAAGATGATGCTATTATAGAAGGCACTATCAAGAAAATTACAAGCTATGGTATGTTTGTAGATGTCGGTGGTGTTGATGGCTTGGTCCACTACAACGAAATCAGCTATAAAGGTCCAGTAAATCCGTCAAAACTTTATAAAGAGGGCGATACCGTATCCGTAAAAGCAATCTCTTATGATAAAGACAAAAGACATCTTTCTCTCTCTATCAAAGCAGTTCAGTCTGATCCATGGGAAGAGGTTGAGAGCGAGCTAGATGAAGGGGATACGATTACTGTTACCGTTTCAAATGTTGAAGCATATGGTGTATTTGTTGATTTAGGAAATGATATTGAAGGTTTCTTGCATATATCTGAGATTTCATGGGACAAAAATGTCAAAAATCCTAATGACTACTTAACAGTCGGGCAGGAGTTAGATGTTGAAGTTATTGAAATCAATCCTAAAACTCACAAGCTTCGTGTTTCACTGAAAAAACTTCTTCCTAAACCGTTTGATGAGTTTGTTAAAAATCACAAAGAGGGAGATGTTGTAACAGGAGTTGTAACATCATTGACTGATTTTGGTGCATTTGTACGCATTGACAGTGTTGAGGGACTTCTTCATAACCAAGATATCTCATGGGATAAAAATGTTAAATGTAGAGACGTTTTAAAATCAGGGGATGAAGTTGAAGTAAAAATCGCTAAAATCAGCCCAGAAGATCAAAAAATATCACTCAATAGAAAAGCACTTCTAGAGAGTCCTATAGATGCATTTGCTAAAACTCACAAACTCAACAGTGTTGTAACAGGAACTGTTCGCGACATTAAAGATTTTGGTGTTTTTGTATCTTTAGAAGATGGCGTTGATGCACTTATTCGTGATGAAGATCTCTCTCCGTTAGAGAAGAGTGAACTAGAGATAGGTCAAGAAATTGAAGCGGCAATCGCGGCTATCGACACTCGTCGTGACCGTATCCGTCTATCTGTTAAAAAACTTGATTATATAAAAAATCAGGCGATGCTTGATGAGATAAATGATGATGAATCACACTCTCTAGGTGATTTGATAAAAGACAAATTTAAGTAAACATCGTGCAAAAAAATTTAAAATGGTTAGCCCTACTTATTGCAGTAGGGGTAGCTGTTTTTGTTGTTTTCTTTCTTATTTCAATAAACTTTAATGAAACATCCATTAGCTTAACTCCGCTTGAACACAAAAGTGAAGTTGTTATAAAAGAACCGAAAAATAATTGGTTAGATAGTTTTTCTAAAACAGAGAGATTAGGATATTTTTATCCAGTTAATGAAGTTTTGATTCAAGTTGATTTAAGTGAGAAAGTAGCAAGTCAAACCATATATAAATTATCTGCGCCGATAGTTGACCCTTATCAGCTCTTCTGTTTAAAAGAGGAGCTAAAACAGCATCAACTGAAGTATTTTCTAAAAAAAGATAAGAGTGGTGCAGAGTTGCTAATTTACTCAAAAAAGAGAGACAAGTTAGACTCTCTCGTGGAAGTTTTAAAAAATTACCAAATTTCAGCCACTGTTGGGCTATATAAAGAGGATACATAATGCAAAAACATACAATAGTTGTTTGTGACCATATTCATGAAGCTGGCTTAGAGATGCTTCGAAGTGATGAAAATATAAATTTTATAATGGCAGCTGATGAAGATAAAGTAAAGCTTTTAGATATTATTGAACAAGCAGATGTTGCGATTACAAGAAGTTCAACAGATGTTGACGATAAATTTATTGCACATGCTAAAAACATGAAAGCAATCGTGCGTGCAGGCGTCGGAGTAGATAATGTTGATATTCCCGGATGTTCTAAAGAGGGAATTATAGTCATGAATGTTCCTACTGCAAACACTATTGCCGCAGTTGAACTAACTATGGCACATATGCTCTCATGTATGAGAATGTTTCCATATTCACACAATCACTTAAAACAAGATAGAGTATGGAAGAGAGAGAAGTGGTACGGATATGAGCTAAAAGGCAAAAAACTCGGTGTTATTGGATTTGGTAATATTGGGAGCCGCGTGGCAAAGAGAGCCCAGGCTTTTGAGATGGATATTGTGGCATACGACCCATACATAAATCCGTCTAAAGTTACCGACTACAATATGCTCTATACAAAGAACTTTGAAGATATTTTAGCATGTGATATTATCACTATCCATACGCCTAAAAACAAAGAGACTGTTAATATGATAAGCAGTGCAGAGATTGCAAAAATGAAAGATGGAGTGGTTTTAATAAACTGTGCTAGAGGTGGTCTTTACAATGAAGAGGCACTATACACAGGGCTTAAAAGTGGTAAAATCCGTTTTGCGGGTATAGATGTATTTATGAAAGAGCCAGCAATCAACAATCCTCTTCTTGATCTTGATAATGTTACAGTCTCTCCACATCTAGGCGCAAACACTTATGAGTCTCAATACAATATCGGGGTTCAGGCTGCTGCAAATGCTATTGCTGCAGCAAAAGGAATCTCTTATCCACATGCGATGAATTTACCTATTGATGAGAGCAAAATTCCTCCGTTTGTAAAACCATTTTTAGAGATGGGACAAAAAATTGGTTTTTTAGAGTCTCAGCTTAACAAATCTCAGATTATCTCTATAAAAGTAAGCGGGCAGGGTGAAATTTCAAAATATGTAGAATCACTTGCTACCTTTGTGGCAGTAGGCGCTATGAGCCAAATCAGCGATGATACTATTAACTATGTTAATGCAGATTTTATTGCTAAAGAAAAAGGGATAAAGATAGAATTTGAAGCACTCCTTGACTCCTCTGTTTATAAAAATTTAATTACTATAAAGTTGACTACCGCAGAAGGTGGTACTACTACAATAAGCGCTACAATTTTTGACGATAATGTCTTTAGAATCGTCTCAATTGACGGTTTTGATATAGAAGTAGCACTTAAGGGCGATATGATAGTTCTTAAAAACAGAGATGTTCCCGGTGTTATAGGAAATATCGGTTCAACCTTATCAAAGCACAGCGTAAATATTGCAGACTTTTCACTTGCTAGAAATGATAAAAAAGAGGCTCTTGCGGTAATTTTAGTGGACAATGTTATAAATGACATTACGCTCAAAGAGTTATTAGATATTGATGCTTGTCTAAGTGTTCAATATGCAAGAATGTAGATTATAGTTTCAAACTACTGTATGGGCAAAGCCGCCCATACAGTTAGGCAGGGATAAAAATCCCTATAACCCTCTTAAAATTTTTAGAAGTTCCTACTCTTTATCCAAATTAAAATGTCTATTTAAATCGCTCTTATATAAAAGTATAGGAACAACAACAAGTGACGCAATTACTGCTGCTACCGTTCCAAATATAAGAGCAACGCCTAGGCCGACAAATACAGCATCTCCTGCTAAAAGAGTTGAAGCAAGTATAATTGCCGCGGCTGTGAGAAAAATCGGTTTTGCACGAGTTGCTGTTGCGTAAGCTATTGCTTCGGCTTTTTTCATGCCGCCGTCTCTCATTAGCGATGCTGTAAAGTCAATGAGAAGCAGGGAGTTCCTTGAACTTATCCCGATAAGTGCAATAAAGCCGATTAGCGAGGTTGCTGTTAGGAAGAATGTGTCTGTCGTAAATATATCCATAATCCAGTGCCCGAGAATTACGCCGATGATTGATAAAAACGAACCTAAAAGTATTATCCCACTAAGTGCGTAGCTTTTATAGTATATAACCATTAGCAAGAAGATAAGTACAAGGGCTGCAATAAATGCAGCACCGAGTTCAACAAAAGTATCTAGTGTCACTTCCATCTCTCCATCCCAAACTAACTTATAAACATTTTTAGAGTTTTTATCTGTAAGCTTAAGGTTAAAAAGACCTGTTTTTTCAATATCATATTTGTCGCTAAATTTGTCTAATATCTCAGCTCTTGCCTCAATAAGTGGATAAACCTGCGATACCATATCCGTCTCAGCCATGACGTTTGTAAACTGATGTAAGTTTTTGCTCATAATCATCGGATTTGATTTTTTAGGTGCAATAGTTACAAGCTCGGTTATAGGAGTCATCATCCCCATCTGGTTCATAAGTTTTAGGGATGATAGTTTTGCTTTTATAGCATTAACATCTTTTGATGAGAACTTCTTTGACTCAAGACTAAGAGATAGATATATAGGAATTTGGTCATTGATAACATCTGAGTTTTTAACCGCAATCTGCATGCCCTCAAATGCAAGGTAGAGTATATCGTTTAGCTGTTTTACAGTTATACCCGAGAGTGCAACCTTTGTGCTGTCAACTTCTACTTCAAATGTATCATAAATCTCATCTTGCATAATCTCTATATCAACTAAGCCTTTAGTATTTTTAAAGACATCTGCAACTCTATTTGAGAGCTCTCTTATCCCATCTGTATCATCTCCGTATATCTCCGCAACTATAGCTGCTAAAACAGGAGGTCCAGCCGGCGGTTCTACAAATGTTATCGTTGTCTTATCATAAAGCTCGGTGCAGCTTTTTTGGATTGTAGGTCTAATTCTTTGAACCATAAAGTATGATGGCTCATCTCTATGATGTTTTGGAGATATATTTACTACAATCTCTGCAACATTTTCACTATTTTTAAAGTGTGAGCCTTTAATCAATCCTGCAAAATCAAGCGGAGCGCCCATTCCCAAGAATATCTCAAAATTTTCAACTTCTTTCTCTTTTTTTATAAAATCGGCAACACACTCTGTCACATTTCTGGTTTGCTCAATCGAACTCCCTTCAGCAAGAGTTGTGTAGATAGTAAAGGTATCGTTGTTTTTTCCGGGGAGCATCTTTGCTAAGACGATTTCGCCGGGTGCTATCATAAGTACAGACACAACAAAAGCAACAAATGTTGCAATTAGAACTAAATTTCTCTTAAGAGGAGTCTGAATACCGTTAAATACGGCATCTTGAAATTTTTTAAACATGTTCGCTATCCTGAGAATGAAATTTCGGTTTTTTTAGCATTCTAACTGCAAGATATGGGGTAAAAATATATGCTACAAACAGAGATGCTATAAGTGCGACTGGGACATTTGCAGGAATCGGTTTCATAAACTGCCCCATCATCTGCCCAACAAATGCCATCGGTACCATCGTCATAATAATTGCCAAGGTTGCAATATTCGTCGGCGGTCCAATCTCATCCGTTGCTTCAATCATTATGTCATCAACACTTTTGTTGGCAGACTCTTTTGAGTGGTAGTGCCTATGAATATTTTCAATTACGATAATAGCAGCATCTACTAAAAGTCCAAGCGAGAGTAAGAAAGCAAAAAGAGTAATACGGTTTATAGTTTGCCCTGTTAGATAGGCAACAAAAAGCGTAATTGCTAAAATTGCAGGAACGGTAAAAGTAACGATAAGAGACTCTCTCCATCCAAGCACTATAATAAGTAAAATAGCGATGATTACAATAGATAAGAGCAGGTGGTAAACAAGTTCGTTTACGGCTTCATTTGCTCTTTGTCCATCATTTCTAGTAATTACATACCCGATGTTGTTTTTGTTAAAAAAATCTCTGCTTGCTTCAAGTTCACTTTTTACGGCATCTGCAATTACTACTGCATTTGTGCCCTGGAGTTTTGATACGCTAAGCGTTACCTGATTTTGCAAAGATGAGAAATTTCCGCTCTCATCTTTTTTGCTTATTGAGGCAGATTTAAAATTTTGCATATCATATGAAGCGGTTATTTTTGCAATTTGTCTAAGATATACTGGCGAGTTCATATATTTGGCAATTATGATATTGCCTATGTCCTCAGCGCTATCAATGGCATTTTTAACGCCAAGCATAATTATCTCATTATCTTTTGTTCTGTTTTTTACCGCAGGAACACTGTAAGAGAGTGATTGCACACCTTGAACTATCTGCCCCATGGAGACGTTGTATCCAGAGAGTTTGTTTAAATCCACTTCAATATTGAACTGATGCTTGTTTCCGCCTTTTATCTCGGTAACTGCAACGTTTTGCAGTCCGTTGATGCGGTGCTGAATCTCTTTTACTCTGTCGTAAAGCTCTGTCTTGCTCATCTTCACATCTTTTGAGTAAAAGGCAACAGAGACAACGGGAATATCAATGTCAATATCTAAAGGTTTAATGACTGGATTCATGGCTCCCTCGGGAAACATGTCTGAGTTTTGCATTATTTTATCATAGACTTTAAGGTTAGAGTCCTCTTTTTTTTCTCCAATGTAAAATGCGGCATTTACAATTCCTACATTATCCATAGCCATAGAAGATATATTCTCAACACCCTTAACCTCTTTTAATTTTCTTTCAAGAGGCTTTACTATGGCTTTTTGTATCTCAGCTGCACTTGCTCCGGGAAGTGCTACTATTACCGTAGAGCCGCTTACTACCATCTGCGGATTCTCTTCACGAGGCATAATGTTAAGTGACAAATATCCAATAGCGAGTAAAAAAATACCAAGAACCACAGTAAGCGGATTTCTTAAAAATCCAGCGGCCAACCGTCCTGATATATCTGTTGGTTTATAACTGTTCATCACTAAATTCCTACTCAACAACTACGGTAGCATACATACCGGGGTAGATTGATTTATAGATATTTTTAAAAGATATTTTTATCTTAAAAGAGTGTGTCATTGGGTTTGAGCTAGGTATGATTGCGCTTACGGTACCAATGGTGTTTATGTTTTGAGAAGGGATATTTACTACCACTTTTTTACCCTCTTGAATGCGACTTAAATTATCTTCTGATATCTCTGCGGATATTTTCAAATTCGTTAAATCAGAAAGCTCAAGTGCTGGCATTCCGGGCATTGCCATCTCTCCGACTTCTATATTTTTACTAACTATTACACCGTTATTTGGTGCTGTTATATTTAAGTAGCGGTACTGGTTTTTAACCTCTTCAAGTTGCGCTTGTGCTTGAGCAACCTGCTTTTTTGCGATAATAATCATATTTGCTAGGTTCTCTTCAGCAAGTGCCAAATTTTCAACCTCAAATTTTGAAACCATATCTTTTTCTAAAAGTCTTTTGTGTCTCTCAAGGTTTAGTTTTACGTTTGTGTATTGGTTTTGATACATCTGAAGGGAGAGTTGTGCCTGAGAAATTCCAAGCTCAACTTGAATAAGAGCCGAATCTATCTCCTTTGAATCAATCGTATAAAGCAAATCTCCTTTTTTAACTTCATCGCCTTCTGAGACTTTTACATCTGTGACAAAGCCCATAAAACGGCTTGTAATCATCTTTTTGTTATCACTTATTACTGTTCCTGATAGTGTTATTCCCTCTGCCATAAGCCAAGCCGCTAAAGCTAAAAGTAGTAGTAGTTTTTTCATTTTTGTTCTCCGTTTGCTAATTTTTCTAGTGCGAAAACTCTCTCGTTTCGCTTGTTCATTGTCTGTTGCAGTTGCAGAATCTTCTGTATTTGTTCTGATTGTTTAATAATAACGTCACTCATTGAAGATAGTTTTTCTCTATATCTAGCCTCATAATTTTTATAAATCTCATCAGCAAATGCAAGCTCTTTTTTGAGCGATTCTATATCTTTGTTAAAACTCTCTATCTCTGTTTTTATCTTTTGTATTTGAAGCTCAATGCCGCTGTTTGCAAGAGCTACATCAGTTTTTGTTTTAAGAAAGTTAAGTCTTGATTTTTCGATATTTGCCATGTCGGCACCACCGTTAAATATATTCCAACTCAGCCTTGCTCCAACGGTATATGATTTATGATCGTTAGCATCACCTAAAAAGGTATCATCAGCAGTTGCAACTTCTGCAAAAGCACCTACCATTGGGTAGTAAGAAGCTTTTGATACATCTATCATCTTCTTCTTTATAGCTAGTCCTGTATTTGCTTTTTGTATATCTAGGTTGTTATTTATTATATCGCTGTTTGAAATAGAAGGTGTATTTATCTCTAGCGGGGGAGTCTCTATAGCTGTTACCTTTTGGTTTAGTAAAAAACTTATATAGTGGTAGAGAAGCTCTTTGTTTGACTCCATTTGTGACACAAGTCTCTCAACATTTCCTTTTTTTGCTTTTACTTCAAGCAGATCCACTTTTTTTGCATAGCCGACTTCAATCATCTCTTTTGTAATTGACTCAAGCGTTTTTATGTTTTCTAAGATGACGTTTAGGTTTGAAATGGACTCCTCAAGCAACGCCATGTCGTAAAAGCTTTTTCTTGTTTCATATATCTTCTCATCTGTTACTTGTGATTTTTCAAGTTTTTTGATTTTTGTAACAGAATTCATAATATCTTCATAGCTTGAAATTTTAAAACCTGTGAAGATAGGCACTTCGTATTTCAATTTGCTTTGAAAGTAATTTCTTGACTCTGGGTAGTTTAAATCATGAGGAGGAGTCGTATAGTCTGGGCTTCCTGCCATAAAGTTATCCATAAACTCTTGAGTTCCAAAATCTCCAAAATTTGCTTCTCTTGAGCTTAGTTTAAATCCGAACACATTTCCCGCATCATCGCTTCTGGCAAAATCTTGAATAAATTCAAGTTTTCCATAGTGGTTTGCAGAAGCTGTTTTAGCATCTTGGAGGGCACTCTCAATTTCTATTTGAGCACCTTTTATCTCCAAATTTTGTGATTTTAATATTTCAATAGCACTGCTTAAGTTGATAGCTTGGGAAGCTTGCAACGAGGAGGCAAAAATATAGAGTGCTACAAATACAAAAGCGAATATTTCTTTCATAGTCATCCTTGATTTTGTTTAAAAGTTAGAGCGAATTATAGCATATTTATTTTTCTTCTATTTAAGTTAACTTTTATTTATAATAGCTTAAAAGTCCCAAGACGGTACTTCTAGCTAAATTTACTTCTTTTGTTTGTGTCTTCTGCACTATTGTAAGAATTACTCATGTCTAAAGCTATATTTTGATAAAATAGCATTTTTCGATAAAAAGGCAAAGTTATGCAGAGTGTAGTTGATTCTCTTAGAAAAAAAGGGAAGATTTATAAGAAAATGCAAGAGATTGCGCCAAGAGATTTAGGCGTGAGAAACAAAATAAAAATATTTAAAGCAACTGATATCAGCGGCTATTTTTGGGCAATTTTTGCGATAAGTCAAAAAAGCAAACTATTTATGAAAGATGTACATAAATTTGAGGAGATATACGCAAAATTGACCCTTTTTTATGGACATAACTTTAAGCATAAAATTATTTTTATCGATGCGCCGATATGTTCAAAAGCCAAAGAAGCACTAGTGGGACAAGGCTGGAAGATTCAATAATGCTTCTTTGTGATATAGGAAATACGACCTACCATTTTTTTGATGAGCATCAGAGCTATAAGGAAGATGCGGAGCTGTTTATGCCTTCCTCTGTGAAAGAGGAGGTCTTTTATATCTGCGTAAATAAGCAGGTAAGGGAGCTTTTAAAACCTCTTAAAAACTGGATTGATCTCTCTGAATATGTAGATAGAAAAAATTATTACGATACGATGGGAATTGACAGAATCATGGCATGTGAGGCTATAGAAGAGGGCGTTGTTGTTGATGCCGGAAGTGCTATTACCGTTGATATTGTAAAAGCTGGAAAATTTGAGGGCGGTTTTATCTATCCCGGAGTAAGAGCTATGGGTGAGTGCTATAAAAATATATCAGCTGCGCTTGCTTACTCATTTAACTTTGAGCTTGATTTAGATAAAATGCCGAAAAATTCCCGTGATGCTATCAGTTATGGATATATAAAACTGCTCCAAAGTGAAGTAAAATCATATAAAATGGAGATATATCTCACAGGAGGAGACGCTTTTGAGTTTGCAAAACTGTTCCCTGCTTCACATATAGACGAGATGCTGCTATTTAAAGGAATGAAAAATATTATGAAAAAGGCCAATATATGCTAACAGTTGCACTTCCAAAAGGACGCATTGCGCAAGAGACATTAGAGATTTTTGAGACTATTTTTGGCGATAATTTTGCTTTTGATGATAGAAAATTAATCTTAGAGACTCCAAAGTTTCGTTTTTTATTAGTAAGAAATCAAGACGTTGCGACTTATGTTTTTCATCAGGCGGCAGATATCGGCGTTGTTGGGCTTGACACGCTAGAAGAGCAGGGTTTGGATGTTATCCGCTTGCTTGATTTGAAGCGTGGAATCTGTAAAGTCTCTATCGGGATGAAAAAGGGTGAGAAATTTAACCTAGATAAGCCAGAGATAAAAGTAGCTTCAAAGATGGTTAACATTACAAAGCGTTATTTTGAGGAGCGTGCGGTCTCTGTTGATATCATAAAACTCTACGGTTCTATAGAGTTGGCACCGCTTATAGGACTTGCAGATATGATAGTCGATGTAGTAGAAACAGGTACAACGATGAAGCAAAACGGCTTAGAAGTTGTGCAAGATATCATGACATCCTCAACATACTTAATCGCAAACAAAAATAGTTATATTGCAAAAAAAGATGAAGTCTTGGATATATACAAAAAGATAAACGATGTTGTACAAGCCGAGCAAAAAGCATAATATGACAAATCTTGATTTATACGCAAAAGCAGAACATCTTCTAGGCATCGAGGAGGCGACAGAGGCTCTTTATGACCTATATCGCTCAGAACTTGACGAGTATAAAATAAAAACACTCTTAGATGTGGGATGCGGACGCGGCGGATTTATGCAGCGCATGATGAGTGATGGAGTAACATGCAAGGGAATCGATCTTAGCTTAGTTATGGTTGATGAGTGCAGGGCTAAAGGTTTGGATGCAGAGTGCATTGATGTTGCTCAAGAAGAGGGGAAGTATGACGCTGTTGTGGCTATATTTGACGTGCTAAACTTTTTAAACCAAGAAGAACTTTTGAACTTTTTAGATGCGGTTGCATGCAGACTCAGCGACGATGGTGTTTTTATAGCAGATATAAATACTCTTTATGGTTTTAGCGATGTGGCAGAGGGCACTATGAGCAGTGAAAATGAGAGAGAATTTTTAGTAGTTGATGCTGTTTTTGAGGATGAAAAACTCTTCACAAAATTTACTCTTTTTGAAAAAAATGAAGATTTGAGATATACAAAATATCAAGATACAATAGTTCAGTATTTTCATAAAATAAGAGCTTTTGAGAAGCTCTCTGCGCTAAAACTCATAGAAAAACAGACCTTTTCTCTCTATGACACAAAAGATAAAACACTTCTTATTTTTAAAAAGAGATAACCTTTAAATTTAGTTCTTAAGGGGCTTAATAACTATCTCTGTTATTTCACTACTCGCTCCTAGTCTCATGGGCGGTCCCCAAAACCCCGTTCCCTTGTTTACATAAACCTGCAAGTTTTTATTGTGTTGATGCAGACCGCTTATGTAAGGTTGCTGTAATTTAACAAGATATTTAAAAGGGTAGAGCTGCCCGCCATGTGTATGTCCGCTTAGCATCAAGTCAACCCCATCGAAAACTTCATGAACATAAAGAGGCTGATGCGCTAAAAGTATCGTTGGAGCATCTTTTTTATATTGCAGAGCTTTTTGTAAATCCGGTATATAATTTTTAACTCTATATCCAAAAATATCATAAACACCGGCAAGATTAAAGCCTTTGTCATCTTCTCCTATATAGACATTTTCATTCTTTAAAACTCTGATGCCAAGAGACTTTACAGCGCTTATAATTTTTTCTATGGAGTGAAAATATTCGTGATTTCCAACGATATAGTATGTTCCATATTTAGAGTTTAGCTTAGTTAGTTCTGCCAATGTTTTTTTTGCACTACGTACATCAATATCTATCAAATCGCCTGTTATTACCACAATATCGGGAGTTAGCGTGTTTGCTTTTTTTACTATATTGCTTATAAAATCTTTGTCAATTAACCCGCCTATATGCAAGTCGCTTAGCTGGATAATCTTGTAGGGTTTTTTTAAGTTTTTAATCTCTACCTCTACTTTTTGAATTTCTACATATTTGGCATTGTAGATAGATTTTAGTGTCAAAGTAGCAGCGGCTGTTACAGATGCAATATCAAGTAATTTTTTTAGAAATTTTCTTCTTTGCTGTGAGATTGGAGCAAGGTAGAGTAAAAGTCTTGAGATATCATAAACAACGGCACTCCAAAAGAGCAAAAAGAGTATGCCAATAGGAAGAGAAAATAGAAAATAGAGCCAGCTTGGCGTATCTATATAGTATCTTGAGAGCATGTAGCATAAAATGCCAAAAAGGTTAATGATAAGAAATATGCGAAGATAGCGTTTGTTTTTTAAACTTATATCAAGCTTTGCAATAAGCCTTTTTGATATATAGATGTTAAGTAAGATAAAAACACCGATAAAAGCGGTAAAAAAGAGTATATAGTTCATAAGAGGAAGTATATCAAAATTGAAAAAATGTTATCATTCTCTCAATGAAAAAATGTAAAATTTGTAACAGCGCTATAACTTCTATAACCGATACAAAAACTCAAAAAATATATCATAAATGCCCCGCATGCAGCTATATATTTCTGGATGAAGTTTTTTATGTTGATGAGGCTTATGAAAAAAAGCATTATGACAAGCATCATAATAGTTTTGAATCTCTAGGCTATGTAAAGATGTTTGAAAATCTGATAGAGGAGTTTGTTCTTTCATACAAAAAAGATATCAAAAGTGCTCTTGATTTTGGATGCGGGGAGGGAGAGGTTTTGCCTATTTTGTTAGAGACAAATACTATTTTATGTGATAGATATGATCTTTTTTACTTTCCCAAAAAAGTTTATGAAAACAAAAAATATGATTTAATTCTCTCTACCGAGGTGTTTGAACATTTGCAAAATCCGCTTGAAGTTTTAAAAGAGTTGCTTTTGCATGTAGAAGAAAACGGCTATCTTCTGCTTATGAGTGCCTTTCATCCCTCAAATGATGATGAGTTTTTAAAATGGTGGTATATTCGCGATGTAACGCATATAGGATTTTTTACTCTTGCAACATTCGAGTATTTAGCGAAAAAAAACTCTCTTACAATAATAAAACATAACTCTAAAAACACTATTCTTTTTCAAAAAAAGCCTAGACTTGCAATGTACTAGAGAGATTTAACAAGAAGATTAAGTTCTGATGCTATCTAACTTTTAATTTTCTGAAATTAATAGCTATTTTTTTATTTTTATTTGTATATAATTATTTATAGTGAAATAGATATTTTGGCAATATTAAATGCGCTTCAAAACTATTTTACAAAAGAGAATCCCTAAAAGCTATTGGCAAAAAGTGGTTAAATATATAAAACAATTAAAAGGAAATTTAATATGCGTTATCTCTCTCTTGTTTTTATATTTCTGCTCTTTTTGCAAGCTGAGGAAGAGTATCAGTTAGGCAAAGGCATACAAGTCGGCTCACTCCCATTTTATGTAGGCGGCTACTTTTCACTTGACTACAAACATACAGATGATATAGATAGATATAGAGTTGATGATGTAGCTATTATAGGTTATGGAAATTATGAAAAATTCTCTTACATGGCAGAGTTTGAGTTTAAAGAGTTGTATGTAAAAACAGAGCAAAATGGCTTAAAAACATCTACAAATAATAACAATCTTTATACCGAAAGGCTCTATTTAGACTATAATTTTAATGAAAACTACATGTTTAGAGTCGGTAAATACAACTCTCCCATAGGTTTTTGGAACCTCCTACCCGTAAACGTTCTGCGAGAAACAACATCAAATCCTATGAGTGTAAATATACTCTTCCCCAAATTTACAACCGGTCTAAACAGCTCTTATATCTCATATGGCGAGGGTGAACTAAAAGTTGATGTTATGCTTCAGCATAATAATGACATAGATTTTGAGTATAATAATTATAAGATTAATGAACATTACGGTTTTGGCGTATCGTATGAAAAAAATGACTATGCAGTTAAATTAAACGGTGGTTACTTTCACAATCTTGATAAGAATGCAGTTGAAGACAATCTCTATTATCTGCTTCTATCTGCAAGATATGAATCTAGTAAATATCAAATTTTATCCGAAATAGGCTCTCAAAAATCAAAAAGTCGATATACGACTGAGTACGCTGGATATATTCAGGGTTTATATCGCTTTAGCCAACAGCATATAGGAGTCATAAGAGTTGAGTCATATGATGACAATGTAAAAGCAATCGATGATGACATGTTGATTATTGGCTATACATATAGACCGCTATATCCTATCGCAATCAAATCTGAATATCAGTTTCACTCACAAAGTGACCAAAATCAGTTTTTATTCTCTTTTTCAGTGCTCTTCTAATGAAAACAGTTAGCATAATTTTTTTATCAACTATTATGTTATCCACCCTATCTTTTGGAGAGGAGTATGTTGTTATTTCAAACTCTAAAATGAAAGATTTATCAACTGCACAAATTAAGGCGGTATTTT
Source organism: Sulfurimonas sp. (assembly GCF_023229105.1). Taxonomy (GTDB): domain Bacteria; phylum Campylobacterota; class Campylobacteria; order Campylobacterales; family Sulfurimonadaceae; genus Sulfurimonas. The sequence goes on along the minus strand of NZ_JALNZY010000008.1, from coordinate 25,007 downwards.
TGAAAAAAATAGCCCTCATAGATAATCTTAATGCAGTTCCTGTAAATTTGTCAGCTTTGGATTCAATAAGAGAAAAATTTGAAAACAGACTAGTCGAGATGGATTTTGAGAGACTAAAATCATACTGGACAAAAGAGCACTATCTTGGAAAAAGGCCGCCGATTACTATGCAATCTCAAGAGAGTGTCATAGCTTTTGTAAAAAAAGTTGAAGGCGCCATAGGATATATCAATGCTAAAAATCTTGACGATAGCGTAAAAGTTTTATACAGATGGAGTGAATAATGAACACGATACTTTTGTGTGATGATGAGTTGATGAATAGAAAAGTGGCTTCCAAAATATTAAACAAAGAGGGTTTTAATGTTATCGAGGCACAAAACGGAAAAGAAGCTATAGAAGTTTTAAATAGACAAAAAGTTGATTTGATTTTGATGGATTTAATGATGCCTGTTATGGACGGATATGAAGCCACGGCTATTATAAAAAGTGACGATAGATTTTCTACGATTCCTCTAATTATAATCTCCGCTCTTTCAGACAAGGAAGCCATTAACAAAGGTTTGAAACTTGGTGCAGATGAGTATCTGACAAAACCTTATGACATCATAGAGTTCGGACTTAGAGTCAAAAATGCTATTAAACTCGGAGCTTATCAAAATATGCTCAAAGAGCACAAGAAAATTTTGGAGCAAGAAGTTGCAAAGAAAACTAAAGAGCTTCAAGATGCGCTCATAGAAATTCAAAAAAGTGAACAAGATATCATCTCTATTTTGGGCAAAACTGCTGAATACAGAGATAATGAAACATCAGTACATACTCTTAGAGTTGGTGAAATGGCGGCACTAATAGCAAGAAAAATCGGATGGAGCAGTGATGATGTCGAGCTTATTAGGTTAGCATCTCCTATGCATGATCTTGGAAAAGTCGGCATTGCAGACAATATACTTCTAAAACCTGGAAAACTTGATGAGGAGGAGTTTGAGATAATGAAACAGCACTCCACTATTGGCTACTCAATACTCTCTCAAAAAGAGACACCTTTGCTAAAACTTGCGGCTGAAATAGCCAACACACATCATGAAAAATATAATGGCAAAGGCTATCCGAATGGCTTAATAGGCGACAATATTCCGCTTAGCGGTGCCATCGTAGCTGTTGTTGATGTTTTTGATGCGTTGCTTAGCGAGAGGCCTTACAAGAGAGCTTTTACGCTTGAGACGGCTCTTGAAATTATTAAAAATGATTCAGGGACACATTTTAACCCAAAGGTAGTTGAATTATTTATGGATAGCTTGGATGAAATTATAGCAATAAGAACAAAACTTCAGGATGTTTAATTTTATAAAAAAATCACTACGCAATAAACTTCTATCGATTTTTATAATTATTGGGTTTTTGCCATTTTTGACACTTTTAATATATACGCTTTTTTTAAGTGAATCAAAAATAGTAAACAAAACTATTGATGAACATCTTGAGAGAACCAAAGTTGTAATAGAACTAATTGACAACCATCTAGAGAGCTTAACTAAAGAGGTTAAATTTCTAAGCTCTCTTGATTTGATGGATGACCTTTTAGCAGAAGATATCGATAAAAGAATCTCAAGACTTTTAACCCAAAAAAGAGACGATTTAAATTTAGATATAAGCTTTATGGCTGTTGCTCCTGATTCTACAATAATCGCCTCATCAAGCAGAGATAATTTACTAAAAAAATATAGCATAGATGAGTTAAATGTAAAAAATAGTAGAGCCTATGTAAAAGATAACTACTTATATATGCATTCACAAATAAATGCCTCTTTTGATAAAACAAAAAAATTGGGTTTTTTGGTTTTAAAGTATAATTTAAAAAATTTAGATTTATATCTAACACACAACACAACAATTCACTCATACATAATAGACTCGAAAAATAGTTTTATTATAGGTGAAGATATAAATTTAAAAATAAACTTTAACAACAAGACAAACAGTATTATAGATAATAACTATGTTGTCGTATATAAAAAATTATCATCTTTTTTAAATGATTGGTACATTGTTTATGCTGTAGATAAAAGTGTTGCTCTTGAATTTTTGTATGACTTTATAAGCTTTATGCTCTATATATCGATTGTTATTTTTATACTGATAATATATATGTCCATCAAACAATCAAGAGAGATTGTTAAACCGATTGAAGAGTTAACTGCCACAACCGATTTCATTACGAAAACGCAAAACTACTCTGCACAGTTAAATGTAAATTCGCAAGATGAGATAGCTACACTTACACACTCTTTTAATAATATGCTTAAAACTACCTACTCCGCGCTGCAAACTCTAGAGGAAGAGAACAGGCTAAGACTAAAAAGATTTACGCAGCTAATCGAAGTTTTCAATACTATCATTCAGACAAAAAGTGAAGATGAGTGCATAAATGTCTCCATTGAGGAGATAAAAAAATTAACAAATAAAGAAAATCTACATTTTCAAAAAGATAAAAATAGGGCTAGAGATAAAGAGTGTACAAATCTTTATGTTACGGATTTTGAGAATGATGAGAAAATTTATTTTGGTTCAATTGAATTAGGAATAGAGAGCTTTGAAGATAAAAATGAACAGGATTTTTACAACTCTATCGCTTCGATGATTACATTGCAGCTTGAGAGAATTAGACTAATAAAGAGAACTACCTCGGCATCAAAAGCAAAATCCGCATTTATTTCAAACATGTCGCATGAGCTTAGAACTCCGCTAAATGCGATTATAGGTTTTGCACAGTATATGATTGAGTATGAAGAGTTAGATGAAGACCAAAAAGATACAGTTAAAAATATTGAATCATCGGCGCAATATCTTCTAGGCATGATAAATGAGATATTGGACATAGCTAAAATTGAAGCCGGCAAAATGGAAGCGCATCTTGAAAATGTCAATATTTTAGAGATAGTTCAAAGCAGTTACAATATGCTCTCTCCTTTAGTTAAAGATAAAAAAATTAAATTTGATTTGTTGTCTGATAATTTTGACAATAAAATTTATAAAACAGACCCCAAAATGTTTAAGCAGATTGTTGTAAACCTTCTCTCAAATGCCATAAAATTCACTCCTGAGGGAAGCATACTGCTAGAGATATATAATGATGAAAAAAAACTATGTGTCAGTGTAAAGGATAGTGGCATAGGAATATCCCAAGATGATATGAAGCATCTATTTAATGACTTTACTCAACTTGAAAATGTCATACAAAAGAGGCACAGAGGAACGGGTTTGGGTTTATCATTAAGTAAAAAAATGGCAAATATCTTAGGCGGAGATGTCACACTTAAAAGTGATGGTATAGGACACGGAACGCTTTGTCTGTTTTGCCTGCAAATAAAGCAGGGGTAACCTTCATAAAATAAGATAGCACTTAAGAAGCTATGAAAAATAACTTGCTAAAAAAAAGCAGTTTAAAATGATATACTATGTCAAAATTATGGCAAGGATTAAAAAATGAAAAATGTAGTTATTTCTGCACTTATGGTGCTTTTTATTGCATCAGGCGTAGATGCAAGTCAAAAAGCTGGTTGTGAACTCTCTCAAGTCGGCGCTGTTGAAGTTAGTTGGACTGGATATAAAACAGAGAAGAAAGTGGGTGTGGGTGGAAGTTTCGACAATGTGCTATATACTCCTGTTGCAAAAAGCGGGGAGAATTTCCGCTCTATTTTAGTGGGCTCAAGCGTTGTTGTAGATACATCAACTGTAAACTCAAAACACTCAGAGCGTGACGAAAAGCTTGTAAAGTTTTTCTTTGGCATGATGAGTGCTAAGAATATAAATGCAAAAATAGTAGATATAAAAGCAGACAAAAAAGTAAAAGATGCACCAAGAACAGGTGTTGTCGAGGTAGAGATAGAGATGAACGGCATTAAAAAAATAGTTCCTATGGCATATAGTTTTAGTGATGGTGTTTTTGAGGCAAAAGGAGATATTGATATTTTAGATTTTAGCGCAAGCAAAGCTCTCTCATCGATTAATAAAGCATGTTATGACCTTCATGAGGGAAAAACATGGAGCGATGTTGCAATCAGTTTTAAAACAAAGATAGAAGCTCTTCTTTGTAACGTTAAGCCATTGTAGTAAGCTTTATCGCACTCTTGATTGCATTTATGTAGCTAAGAGTGCTTGCCTTGCCTTTGTAAGCAATGTCAAAAGCGGTTCCATGATCTACCGATGTTCTTATTATCGGTAGATTTAGCGAGACGTTTATGCTCTCATCAAAATAGAGCGCTTTTAGAGGTGCTAAACCTTGATCATGATACATAGCCACAAAGTATCTAAACTTCTCTCTAAAGTTCGGTGTAAAAGCGGTATCCGGAACAACTGGACCTATAAACTGCTCAAAACCTATCTTTTTATTTGCACTTTTTATCGCTTTTGTAATTTTAAGTTCCTCATCTCCAAGCACACCGTTGTCTCCTGCATGCGGATTTAGACCAAGAACTGCTACTCTCTCTTTTGGAATTGATTTGTGCAAATCTAAAAAGAACTGTTTGAGTTTTTTATACCCCACAGACGAAGCCACATCTTTTAGAGGGATATGTTCAGTAAACAGAGCCACAAACATCTTCTCGCATCCAAGCATCATAATGGCATCTTTTTTAAAGTAATCACGCAGAAGGTCGGTATGTCCTTTGTATTTTATGCCCTCTAACATCCATGCCTCTTTATGAATGGGCAGCGTAACTACAGCATCAGCTTCTTTGTTTTCACAAAGTTTAATAGCGCTTACAAAGGAGTCGTAGGAGTATCTGCCGGAGTTTTTATCAACGCATCCTTTTTTAATCTTAAAGTTTCCCTCAACCTCATGCAGGACAAAATCAGCTGGAATCTCTGCATCTAAAAGCTCGGCTGCCTGATGCAGCATGGCAGAGTTTATGCAGTAAAGTGGAGTACAAAATGCTAAGACTTCTTTGTGGGCTTTAAGAGCTATCTCTATCCCTACCCCGTTTAAATCGCCAACACTTACGGCAATGTGTGCTTTGTTCATCTTGTAGTTAATCTTCTCATCTCTTTTATAGCATCAGCTAAACCGACAAATACGCTTTTTGCAATAATACTTTGCCCGATATTTAACTCTGTAATTTCTGCTATTTTCATCATCTCATGTACGTTATGATAGTTAAGCCCGTGACCTGCGGCAACTTCAAGACCTATGCTTTTGGCATATTTTGCAGCGGCAGTTATGTCACTAACTGCTTTTTCAAGTCTGATAGATAGCTCATTTCGTGGAAGTTCAAGCTCCTTTAGTGAGTGGCTTGAGTGCAGAAGTGAGCCGTTTAACATAGCATAAATATTTGCGAAAGTTCCAGTGTGCAACTCAACCATCTCTGCTCCTAACTTTTTTGATTGCTCAACTGCTTCAATGTTTGGATCTATAAAGAGGGAAACAGGAATGATGTAGTCATGCAATAACTCAATCGCATAAGTTATTTCATCCTCATGGGCAAAAACATCGAGCCCGCCCTCTGTTGTGACTTCTTCTCTCTTCTCTGGAACTAAAGTCGCACGGTGAGGTTTTAAATCTGTTGCTATATTTAAAATATTTCTGTTTATAGAGCACTCCAAGTTTACAGGAACAGTAGAGTGTTTCATAATATTATAGGCATCTACATCTTGTATATGTCTTCTGTCTTCTCTTAAATGAATAGTTATCTGATTGGCTCCATTTTGACAAGCAACATAAAGGGCATTTAAAATATCAGGGTCATTTACTCTTCTTGCTTCTCTTAAAACTGCTATATGGTCGATGTTTACGCCTAGTTTCATGTTATTCAAATCTTTTTCTACTTTCTGTGCATCGGATGCTGATAATCATTTCTCTCACATGCACTAAAAATGCTCATAACGGCAAGTGCTAAAACAGCTGTTAAAATAATCTTTTTCATCATAAATCCTAAAAACTTTTTTTGATTATAGCATTGATTTCATTAATGTCATTAGTGCCTGCAAAGCAGCTTTTATCGCCACAAACCATATAGTTTTCATCCCCAGAGACTTTTTTCTGGATAAACGGATACTCAAGTAGGGCGAGCTTTAAAGTATTTGCTTGTAACTTTTTTTGGCTGGATTTTATAACTCTATCGCCCTTTAAATATCTTAGCATTTGGCGCAACATGTATGGGTAAACTATGGGGCGTTTTCCTAGTTCATAAGAGCTGTACTCAAGTGTTTTAAATGCAAAGTGTCTATATTTGTCATCTTCTAGCAAGGAGTTTAGCGAGAGTAAAACATCAACCATTATGCTTACTGGACTTATGTAGGTGTTATCTGAGATTTCCGCTTTTGTCTCAAACTCTCCTATACTAAACTTCCACGCTCCTTTGTCGTAAAACTTCTCTAATGCAAGATTTGCAAAGTGCTGGGCGCGAATGAGATACAGTTCATCTTGCGTTGCGTTAAATGCTTCTATAAGTGCCTGAGCCAAAAATGCATAATCCTCTAAAAACGCTTCAACTTTTGGTTTTTTATGAATAAGAGTGGTGTGATAAAGTTTGCCGTCAATATAGATAACACTTAGTAAAGCATCTAGATTTTTTATCGCTCTTTGCTTATACGCATCATCAACCTTGCCTAGATTAAATAGAGATTTTATCATCATGCCTGACCATGAAGTCTGGATTTTTTTATCTATAAATGGGTACTCTCTTTGCGCTCTTAATCCTCTTAGCAAAGAGTTTATATTTTCAAAATCTTTCGGCATCTCATCATCTTTAAATCTAACTATATTTTTACCCTCAAAATTGCCATTTTTAGTAATGCTTAGCATCTCTAATATTGCATCTACATTTTTATATCCGTTGTCTGATAAAAGTTTATGCACTTCCTCATAACTATAGATAAAGAAGGTTCCCTCTTCGCCCTTGCTATCGGCATCGCTAGCACTATAAAAGAGATTATCTTCGCTCATGCGGTCTTGCCAAAAATCAGCAATCTCCTTTGCTATATTTAAAAAACTCTCCTCAGAGTATGCGAGGTAAGCATTTGTATATAGTTCGCAGAGCAGGGCGTTGTCGTAGAGCATCTTTTCAAAATGTGGAACTATCCACTTCTCATCAACGCTGTAGCGGCAAAAACCGCCGTCTATCAAGTCGTACATCCCGCCTTTTTTCATATTTAAAAGCGTGTTTGTGAGCATAGCTTTTGCCGATTTGTCATCATATAGTTTGTCGATAACAAGAAGTGTGCCGAGCGTACTTGCATGTGGAAATTTCGGGGAGACTGAAAAGCCGCCGTAGAGAGTATCGTAGTTGTTTTTTACCTGAAGCATAAAGTTTTTAACAAAATCCTCTTTTAAAACCGTTGCCTCTTTTGGATGCTCCTTATGATTTAAAAAACTCTCAATCTCATCAGCACTCTTAAGAAGTTGTTCATCTTTTTGCGAAACCTTCTCAGCTATAAGTTTTGTAAGTTCTATAAAACCCATCCCCTCTATGCTTGACTCTCTTGACTCTGACGGGATGTAAGTTCCTGCAAAAAAAGGTTTATTCTCTGGGGTGCAAAATATGGAAGTGGGCCATCCTCCTGCGCGGCGATTTAACATCGTATAGACTTCCTGATAGTGTTTGTCTATGTCGGGGCGCTCTTCTCGGTCAACTTTTATGCAGACAAAATTCTCGTTTAGTATATCTGCACACTCTTTGTTTTCAAAAACTTTCTCCTCCATAACGTGGCACCAGTGACATGAGCTGTAGCCGATGGAGATAAAAATGGTTTTGTTCTCTTTTTTTGCCTTTAAAAAAGCCTCCTCGCCCCACGGATACCAATCCACAGGATTATTTTTATGCTGTTGTAAGTATGGTGAATCTTCTGATTTTAATCTGTTTGACATGTTAATTTCTTTATATGAATTTTTTGTAGAGTAGAGAAATATTACTAATATTGCGCTTAAATAAATACTCTGGCTCTCTAAATACATTCCCCTTTAAAATATCTCTTAAGTAAAAATGGCGGTACAATAGTTGTGATGATAATAACAAAGATAAGCATCGCGTAGATCTCATTTGGTAAAACACCGTTTACTCTGCCCATTTCGGCAAATATAAGACCCACTTCCCCTCGTGGAACCATAGATATTCCTATAAGTGCATTGTTTCTTGCACATTTTTGAATAATAAAAAATGCACCTAAAAATTTGCTTAAAAAGGCTATGAAGATAAAAGAGAGCCCCATTATCCAAAAAGATGATGATGAAAAATCTATAATACTTAAATCCATAGAGAGTCCGACCATAACAAAAAAAATAGGTGTAAATATTTGAATTATAGGCGTCATATTAGTACGCACCACTCTAAGAAGAGGTTCATTTGCACTCAAAAGTGTTCCAAAGGGTAAAAAGAATCTTCTTGAGAGTGCAATTCCAGCTGCAAAGGAGCCTAAAATAGCGGGTGCACCGACAAGATATGAAATATATGAAAAAAGAAGAATAAGCGAGATGATAATCGTAGGAATATATCCGGGAACCAAATCGTTTCCATGAAACTTATGTATCATATAGGAAAGAATTTTGGCAAATATCGGAGCCAAAAACAAAAAGGTAACAATCATTCCTGCTACGGACAGAGTATGATTAAAAGTTGCTTCTTGCGAGATAGAAAAATCATAGATAAAAACAAGGAGTATAATCCCTATGATGTCATCAATAACAGCCGCACCGATTACGATTTGAGCGATGTTGGTGTTTTGCATGTGGATATCTTTTAAAACCCTTATCGTTATGCCTATGCTTGTGGCAGTAAGCGTTCCGCCTATAAAAAGAGAGATATCAAAAGCAAGTTCAAAAAAGTAGTGTGCCGTAACAAATCCAAAGCTAAAAGGCAAAATAACGCCTAGTAGTGCAACTACGAGAGATTTTGTTCCGGCATTTTTGAGGCGAGTAAAATCTGTCTCTAAACCAACTTCAAAAAGGAGCAAGATAATACCGATTTCTGCTAGTATTTTTAAAATTTCGCTGGGTTCAATAATGCCTAAAACAGATGAACCTAGAAGGATTCCTGCGAAAAGTTCGCCAAGAACGGAAGGTATGCCTGCTCTTGCAAAAAGCTCGCCTAATATTCTTGCTACTATTAAGATAAGAAATAGTGTTAAAAAAAAGTTATGTACATCCATGTCAAATTGTACTGTTTTTTTTTCTAAAACAATAAAGAGGCTCTAAAGAGTAATAAAATTGGAGTTGTTATTGAAGTCTCTAAACAAATTAAAGATTACAATCTTTTGTCAAAAAATTAGCATCTCTGCTATTGGTATAAATTTGTTATAATTTGCAAAATTTAAAAAATTGGATAGATACATTATGAAAAAACTTGTTTTACTTATCTTCTCATCCCTCTTGCTTTTTGGTGCACAACCTAAATTTTTGATGCCCGAAGAGGCTTTTAAGCCCTCTGCAAAACTAAACGACAAGATGCAGATAGAGGCTACTATTGTCTTAGCAAAGGATATTTATCTTTATGAAGATGCGCTAAAGTTAGTCATAAAAGATGGAAGTGGCATAAATATTCAAGAGATTGAAAAACCTAAGAGCGTAGAACATCATGGAGATATGACATATCTTCAATCGCCTGTTTTTTTAGTTCATCTAAACAAAGATAGTGATGTAGAGGGTGTGAGAAATATCACTTTTGAACTCTCCTACCAAGGGTGCTCGGAGCAGGGCCTTTGCTATGAGCCATATACAGAGTCTTTTAGCCTAGAGGTAGATAGCACAAAGCTTGATATCGGAAAGGTTTTGAGTAAAATAGAGGTAAAATCAGAGGAAAAAACTGTAGAAAAAGTTGTAGAAAAAGTTGTAGAAAAAACTGAAGTAATAAAAGAGCACTCACAGAGTGATTCTATTGCCGATACTATTAAAAAAGGAAGCATCATGTTTGTGCTCCTTAGCTTTTTGGGTTTTGGACTTCTTCTAGCACTTACTCCTTGTACATTTCCTATGATTCCAATTATCTCAGGAATTATCATATCTCAAGGCGAGGGAATAACAACAAAAAAAGCATTTATGCTCTCCTTGGTTTACGTTCTTGCTATGGCGGTTGCATACACGATTGCGGGAGTTTTGGCGGGTCTTTTTGGTTCAAATCTGCAAGCTTCTCTTCAAGCGCCATGGGCTATATATACATTTTCAGGAATTTTTGTTGCATTGGCACTTAGCATGTTTGGATTTTATGAACTGAAACTTCCTGACTCCTTTGTGGCAAAGATAAGTTCAAACAATAATGCAAACAAAAGCGGTTATGTCGGTGTTGCTATAATGGGCTTTTTGTCGGCTCTTATAGTAGGTCCATGTGTTGCGGCTCCTCTTGCTGGCGCTCTAGTATATATAGGTCAAACCGGAGATGCGCTTCTTGGAGGTGGGGCTTTATTTGCCATGAGCATCGGAATGGGGCTTCCGCTGATTTTAGTAGGTGTAAGTGCAGGTAAGTTTATGCCGCGTCCTGGTGCATGGATGACTATGGTTAGTGCAATATTTGGCGTAATGATGCTCGGCGTTGCTATTTGGATGCTTGAGAGAGTTTTAGATAACCACCTCATTGTGCTTCTATACTCTATTTTGGGAATTGGTTTTGCCGTATATTTTGGTGCGTTTGAGAAGGATGCACATACATTTAGAAAAAGCACCGCAATCATTATTTTTATCTACTCTGTAGCTCTTTTTATAGGGGTTCTGGGTGGTTCGAGCAGTATGACAAGACCATTGGAGTTTTTAAAACCATCAGTGACGACAACGTCTGATAGTGCAAAACATCTAAAGTTTGAAAAGGTAACCTCAATCAAGGAGCTTAATAAAGTTTTAGAGGCAAACAGAGGCAAAAAAATTATGCTTGATTTTACGGCTGAGTGGTGTGCAATATGTAAAGAGCTTGATAAAAAAACATTCTCAGATGAGACTGTAAAAGCAAAACTCGGCGAATTTGTACTTATCGCAGCAGATATTACTCAAAACAATAAAGAGCAAAAAGAGTTAAGCAAGAAGTACGGAGTTTTCGGTCCGCCCGTTTTGATATTTTTTGATAAAGAGCTAAATGTGATAGAGTCAAAAACTATAGTCGGTTTTATAGAGCCTAAAGAGTTTTTAGAGAATATAAAGAGTATGTAAGATAGTGCATGAAAATAAAAACAAATTTGGTATAATTTAAAAAATTTATTTAATAAGGAGAGAGTGTTTGAAATCAGTTTATGGTATTGATAGTTTTAAATTGTCAAAATTGTTGTTCATTTCAGATTCTAAGCCTTGTTACTGTAATATCTTTTTTGCCAATAAGGTAAGAATCTCGCTTCTAATAAATCACTTCATCCCTAGATGTCCATATTATACGACATATTTTGCATTCAGACGCACCGGCGTGCACCCTCCACTTTAATACCCTTTTTTACAAAATTACCATAATAATTCTCATATCTTCAGATATGAAGCTTTTCTAAAGAAACTGAAAACAGTTTTGTGCCACAGTGGCTAGCGTAGCCAAAGGAGTTACTTCCTTTAGCATTATAAATAGTAGAAGGGATATTTTAATGTCAAAAAATTATATAGTTGGATTCCCAAGAATTGGGGAGCAAAGAGAGTTAAAAAGAGTTTTAGAGGAGTTTTGGGCAAATAAATGTTCATTTAAGGATGTTGAAATAGTAGCAAAAGAGCTGAAAAATAGACATTGGAAGTATCAAAGGGATGCCGGAGTAGATTTTATAAGTTCAAATGATTTTTCTCTCTATGATAACATGCTTGATACTTCAATTATGCTGGGAGCTATTCCAAAAAGATTTCAACATCTAAGCGACGAAGAGCTTTACTTTGCAATGGCAAGAGGTAATGCTTCAAGCGTGGCTATGGAGATGACAAAGTGGTTTAATACAAATTATCATTATATAGTCCCAGAACTTAGTGTGGAAGATAGTTACTCGCTAAATGCTTCAAAAATTATAGATGAATATAATGAGGCGAAAGAGCTAGGAATAAAAACAAAGATAAATATTATAGGGCCCATTACATATCTGGGACTTAGTAAAAGAGTTGATCGCGGTGATGCCTATGAACTGTGGAATAAGGTGTTGCCGATATATGAAGAGCTTTTGAAGATTATTAGCATCCTTGATGATGAGATAACTATTCAGATAGAAGAGCCGATTTTTGCTAGGGAGTTAAATACGAAAATTCTTAGTCTTATAAAACCGACGTATGAGAGGCTTTCAAATGTTTCATCAAATATAAAAATTGCGCTTGTTACATATTTTGAACACTCAAATGAAGCTACAAAAATTTTGGTTCATACGCCTGTATGGGCGTTAGGAGTAGATTTTTTACATGGAGATGAAAACTTACAATCCCTTGAGATTATTGCAAATAGCGGTAAAAAACTTATAGCTGGAGTAGTTGATGGCAGAAATATCTGGAGATGTGATATCACAAAGAGTCTTAAGCTTTTGAAAAATATCTCAAAAGTAGTGAAAAAAGAGAATATCTTGGTTGGTTCATCTTGCTCTCTTCTTCACTCCCCCTTTACTTTAAAATATGAAGAAAAGATGAGTAGCGAGATAAAAAAGTGGTTAAGTTTTGCACTTGAAAAACTGGATGAAATTTCTCTTGTTTCAAAAATATTCTTTTACACTCAACAGAGCCTGAATGAGGTTCGAAAAGAGATGTTAGAAAGAAATATAAAAGCAAACAAAAACAGAAAAAAATCCACTCTTATACATGACAAAACCGTGCAGGAAAGGGTAAAAAATCATACAAAAGTTCAAAGAGAGGGCAGCGCAAAAGAGAGGATAGCGCATCAAAGAGAGATTTTGGGGTATAAAGATTTGGTAACGACAACCATAGGCTCTTTTCCTCAAACTCCGCAGCTGAGAAAGGCTAGAAGCGACTTTAAAAATTCTCTTATCTCAAAAGAGAGGTATGAAAAAGAGATTAAAAACTACATAGACGACTGTGTGGCGTTTCAAGAGGAGTGCGGCTTAGAAGTTTTGGTTCATGGGGAACCTGAGAGAAACGATATGGTTGAGTATTTCGGCGAGCAGTTAAACGGATACGGATTTACACAAAACGGATGGGTTCAGAGTTATGGGAGCAGATGCGTGAAACCGCCGTTTATCTATGGAGATATAAGTAGACCTAAGTCCATGACGGTTGATTGGATAACTTATGCACAAAGCAAAACAAGCAAGATTATGAAAGGGATGTTAACGGGTCCCGTTACGATTTTAAACTGGTCATTTGTGCGAGACGATATGCCAAGAGGCGAAGTCTCTAAACAGATTGCAGTTGCGCTTAGTGATGAAATAGATGATTTGCAAAAAGCAGGTATAAAAATTATACAGGTTGATGAAGCGGCGTTTAAAGAGGGATATCCGCTAAGAGAGGATAAGATAAAAGCTTATGAAGCATGGGCAGTTAGAGATTTTAAAATCGCCATTAGCAGTGCTAAAAAAGAGACGCAAATTCACACGCACATGTGCTATAGCGAGTTTAACGATATCATAAATACCATAGAAGATATGGACGCAGATGTTATCTCCATAGAGACGGCAAGAAGCGGAAATGAACTACTTAAGATTTTTAAAGAGGTCGGCTATAAAAATGAGGTTGGACCTGGGGTTTATGACATACACTCACCGAGAGTTCCAAGTGTAGAGGAGATAGTAAAACAGATAGAGCTTTTACTAGAGGTATTGCCAAAAGAGCAACTTTGGATAAACCCGGATTGTGGACTAAAAACAAGAAAATGGGAGGAGGTAAAACCAAGTCTGAAAAACATGGTTGAAGCAGTTAACATTATAAGAGAACGCGCTGGCTTATAATTTTAAAAACGGAACCCTGCAAGTAAGCAGGGCTCTAAATATTACTAGACGCGACAAAAGATGCTAGTTTTTTTATAAATTCATTGGTGTTTGTATCTGCTATCTCTTGAGCTAAGATTTTATCCGCACCATCACCGAGAATCTTTTTAAAGACACCCTTTATCTCCTCAATGTCTCCTTTTTTCTCCAGCCTTCTTCTGAGACCGATAACATTGAGTCCTTTTATAGTCGCTTTGTTTCCCTCGACAAGCATAAATGGAGGGATGTCTGAGTTTACAACTGATGCTCCGCCTATCATAACACCGGTGCCTATCTTGTTGTTTGCTTCAATAGTGCTAAGACCGCCGATGATGACTCTCTCCTCGCATCTAACATTTTCGTAAAGTTTAACGGCATTTGTTATGATACAAAAATCACCAAGTTCTACGCCGCTAAGAATTTGAACATACCCCATGAGAAAATTGTTAGCACCTATAACTATCTTTTTATTATCAAGACTCTCTTGAGCACCTATTTGTACAAATTCTCTTATGTGTGTTTTCTCGCCTATGTGTATCTCTGAGTCATCACTACCTATAACGGCAAAGCTGAATATTTTTACATTCGCACCAACGCTCACTTTGCCTTTTAATATGACATTTGACTCTAAAGTGCACCCTGATTTTAACTCTACATCTTTATCGATAAAACAAAACGGACCTATCGTAACATCAGAAGCTATCTTTGCCCCATGTTCTACGATGGTTGATTTGTGAATATTTAATTTTTTATCCGACACTATTTGCTCGCAATCTCTAGAGTAATTATGCTATCTTGTACACTTGCCAAGGAGCCGCGGTTGCCTGTTTGTAAGTAGTTTATAAAGGCTTCGAGTTCATCATGAAGTGCATTGCTTCTATTTACAAAGCAGTTTTTTGTTATGTGTGAGTTTGGATTTATATTGATTCTCTCTGTAAGTGTTTGAGAAATCAAATCGGCTTCAAAATATTTTATCTTGCTATGTTCATCTTCTCTACATGCAACGGCAATAGTTCTTTTTCTGTAGGGAGTTAACCAGTTTGTAGATATGTCACCGATAATTTGACCTTCTAGCTCAAATGCAAGAATTGCGTTGTCTTCATGTGTTTTGTGAATTTTTTGAGATTTAAATACAGCACTATTTACAATATCTTTTTTGGTTATAAAGCGTATCAAGTCGCTGTCATGAACAGAGAGGTCGGTTAAAATCCCGACATCTGCTATGCGCTCGGGAAAAGAGCCGCTTCTTGTTATTGAGATAGATAGTATCTCATGGTCAGCTATCTCATTTATAAGGGAATTTACAACCGGATTATATCTCTCAATATGTCCGACACAACTTTTTATGGAGTTTTTTTCTACCGCTCTTAGTATCTCTTTGGCATCTTCTATATTTGAAGCAGCAGGTTTTTCTATAAAGATATCAATCTTACGCTCGGCACACTTTAGAGCTGCATCTTTATGAAGAAACGTGGGTGTCACGATAATAACAGCATCCGGTTTTACGCTATCTAACATACTCTGTAAATCTGTAAAAAACGGTTCGTTGAACTCAGAGTTTTTTACAACGTCACATAGTCCGACTATTTTAGCACCGCTTATATTTTTAAGGGTGTTGTAGTGATTTTTTCCCATGGCGCCAAGACCGAGGATAGCAACTTTTTTCAATAGTTAACCTTTAATAGCGCGAACTATAAAATCTTGTTCGGCTTCGCCTAGATAAGCACTCATAGGAAGCGACATTATCTGTTTTGAGACAAGCTCGCTAATAGGAAAGTCACCTTCTCTATAGCCTAGATGCTCAAATGCTTCTTGAAGATGAAGCGGAACAGGGTAGTGAACGGCAGTCGGAATCTCTTGTTCTGCAAGCTTAGCAATCATGGCTTCTCTATCTTTGACTCTTACTGAATACTGTGCATAAACGCTTGTGTTTGCTTCGGCAATTTTTGGAGTTATGACATCAACATTTTCAAGTAGGTCGCTATATCTTGAGCCTATCTCATCCCTTAGTTTTACCTCTTTGTCAAAATGTCTTAGTTTTACATCTAAGATAGCGGCTTGAACTGCATCAAGACGACCGTTTATACCTATGTATTTATGCTTATATCTCTCATTTTGACCATGGTTTAAAAGCATTCTCATCTTAGTGGCAAGCTCATCATCATCCGTGAAGATAGCTCCACCGTCCCCGTAAGCACCAAGAGGTTTTGAGGGAAAAAAGCTTGTACATCCTATGGTTGAGAGGTTACATGACTTTTTGCCTCTATATATCGCGCCAAAACTCTGGCAGGCATCTTCTATAACAGGAAGCTCATACCTTGCGGCTATCTCGTTTATAGCTTCCATATTGGCGCATTGCCCGTAAAGAGAGACTGGCATTATTGCCTTTGTTTTGTCAGTAATGCGCGATTCTATTTTTGTGGGGTCTATGTTGTAACTATCTTCGTCTATATCGACAAATACGCTTTTAGCACCCAAGAGCGCAATTACTTCAGCAGTAGAGATAAAAGTAAAAGGAGTCGTGATTACTTCATCACCGGCTCCCACACCAAGCGCCATAAGGGCTAACAAAAGAGCATCTGTCCCGCTACTGCAACCTATTGCATGTTTAGAGCCTGTATAAGCTGCAAGATTTTTCTCTAAGGAGTTTAGCTTCTCTCCGCCTATAAATTGTGCTGAAGCAAAAACCTCTAAAACTTCTTTGTCTATCTCTGACTTATATTCTTGATACTGTGCTTGTAAATCTATAAAATTAATTTTCATCTTTTTCCTCTATAATTGCAGCTACTTTTTTTGAGCTGCCGTGAACTAAATACTCTCTTAGTGCCTTTGAGTCACTTAAAAATCTGCTTCTGTCATACTCTTGATATGCTTTTATGAGATTTTCGGCAGTAACTTCTTCTTGTATAAACTCCGGATGCAACGCCCTGTTTTTAAACTTAGAAAACATTATGTTTGCTAGCCCTATATACTCCAATTTCACAAGTCTGCTTGCAATAAAGTAGTCTAGTGGTTTAGCAATATATGTTAACACAAAAGGAATTCCAATGAGCGAGGCTTCCAAAGTGGCAGTTCCGCTGCATATAAATGCGAAGTCTGCCTCAAAAAGCGTTTTGTGTGCATCATAAGCTATTTTAAAATCTGAAAGGCTACCATAAACTTCTTTTATCTCTTCTTCAGAGAAGTGTTTTGGGATAATAATTATGGCTTCAATATCTAGCTTTTTTTGAACATTTTTAAAAACAGGAAGAAGCTTTTTTATCTCTGCTTTTCTGCTACCTGGCATAAATACTATACTTTTTTTCTCATCATTTAGGCTCCCTTTAAACTCTTTTATCTGATCTAGTAGAGGATGCCCGACATACTCAATTGGTGCATTTTTTGAGTAGTACCCTTTTTCAAACGGAAGGATTGAGGCTAGGCGGTCTATTGTTTTTTCAAGTACCTGAATCCTCTTTTTTTTCCAAGCCCATGCTTGTGGCAGAATGTAGTAGATTATCTCTTTGTCTGGGTACTTTTTTTTGATTTTTTTGGCAAGTGGGAGATTAAATCCTGAGGAGTCTATCAGTAGAACCTTATCAGCATCTTTTGCCAACTTGACCATTTGATTGTTTAGTTTTAAAAAAAACCTTAACTTCTTTATAGCATCAACAAAGCCCATTATCGCCAAACTTCTCAAATCAATTATGCTCTCTCCAAGCTCTCTGTCAAATATACCTATAAACTCCACACTATCGCTTAACTCTTTTTTCAGGGATTTAAGATGGATATTTGCCGAGTGCTCCAGTGCGCTAACTAAAATCTTCATGAATCACCGTCTCCATGGATTTGATAACTGTCATCATACCTCTCTTTGTTTTTTTCTTCTACAAATTCATTTATGTATATTGAGAGATTCTCTATATCTTCATCGCTCAAGCCTACTGCAAAGGGTATCATCATCTCTTGCTGCTGGTTGTCTGATAGTTTTGAGCGAAATCTCTTTAGTTTGTGCACCATGTAACCTTTTGCTCGATTTGCAAGATATGGATATTGGTGAAGACCTTCTAGCTTCATCCCATGGCAACTATAGCAGCCATTTTTAATATATAGCTCTTTTCCCAGCTCATATCTGTCGCTTTGTGCATTTAAAAGTAAAAATGACATTATATATAAAAATATTATTTTCAATACTCTCTCCCGTGCTTTCTTAGAATAAAATTATTTCGTATTTGAGTTAATATGTTTAAATAAAGTATCAAAAAGTTTTTCTAAATTTATGGGTTTAACAAGATGTCCGTTCATTCCAAGAGCCTTTGTTCTTTGCATCTCTTCGCTCATGGCATTTGCTGTTAGCGCAATGATAGGAATCTTTTCATCCATTGCTCTAATGATTTTAGTTGCCTCATATCCATCCATAACAGGCATCTGCAGGTCCATAAAAATAAGCTCATATTTGCCTTTTTCATACATCTCAACCGCCTCTTTGCCGTTTTTTGCTACATCAATTTTTTCTACATAATCTTCTAAAAGACCAAGCAGAACAAGTTGATTTGTGACGTTATCCTCAACTATAAGTATTTTTTTTGCTTTTATGAAATTTTTGTTATGTTCTATCTTTTTGACTTCATTTTTCACTTTAGGTAAGCTTATCTCTTTTAGTTTGATATCAAAGAAAAAACTGCTTCCTAACCCCTCCTTGCTCTCAACCCAAATCTTGCCACTCATTAACTCTACAAGCTGTTTTGAGATTACCAGACCGAGTCCAGTTCCACCATATTTTCTTGTAGTGCTCTCATCAGCTTGCGAGAATGGTTTAAAGAGTTTTTTTTGCTCTTTTTCGCTAAGACCTATTCCAGAATCTTGAATTTTAAATCTATATACGGAGTCATCAATCTTTGAAACATAGATATTTATGTTGCCCTGATTATGTGTAAATTTAATTGCATTTCCTATAAGATTTGTTAAAACCTGAGAGATTCTCAAGCTATCTCCTATGAAAAAATCTCCTACATTATTAGCATACTCAATTGTGATTTTTATATGTTTTTGATTCGCGATTATCTCTAGGGGAGCTAAAGTCTGACTTATTGCTTTTTTGAGATTAAACTCCACACTCTCAATAGTTAATTTTCCTGCTTCTATCTTTGAGAGATCTAAAATATCGTTAATAATATTTAGAAGTGATTTTGCCGAGTCATCAATTTTTGTAAGATAATCTATTTGCTTTTCGTTTAAGCCGGTTTTAAAAAGCAGATGAGTTATCCCTATAATCCCATTCATTGGTGTTCGGATTTCATGTGACATATTTGCCAAAAATTGAGACTTTGCTTCTGTTGCGTTTTGAGCTATAGTTTTTTCACTCTCAAGCTCCTGCGTTCTTTCGCTTACTATCATCTCTAGGTTGATGCGCTGTTTTATGTTGAAATAAACAACAATAAAGAGGATTAATAAACCAAAAAATGCCACACTGTTTACTATAAGATATTCGTGCGTCATGTCATAGATATATCTGTTTTTTTTATAGGAGATTAGATATGCTAAAGTCTCTTTTTTTTCTATATCTTTAATGGGTAAAAATGAAATAATGTAGAAGTCATCAAGGTGGTGAGTATAGAGTGAAAAAGGGTTTTGATGCTCAATATTTTTAACTACATCTGCTTTTAATTTTTTATCTGAGAGTATATTTTTGACAGCTATATTTTTTTTATTGTTATCTGTTTTTAATAAAACAAAATCTTCGTGTTCAACGCTATGGATATAGTGTGCAAAAAAGTCATTTTTATAAAGATATGAGTCAAAAACGCTTTTTTTAATTATAAAATTTGTGTATGTATAATGAAGCTCTAGCATTGCTTTTTGCATACTCTGTGATGAAAAAGAGACCTCTGCGCTTCCTATAAATTCATTGTTATAAAAGAGCGGAAAAATATTGCTAAAAGCGTGCGTTTGACTATTTTGTTCAAAGCCGCTTATAGGTTTGTGTGTTTCGTTTACATGTGCAATAGAGGGACGGGTATGCGAGAGATCATCCCCATATACATCCTTTTCATGAACTCTTAGAAATGATTTGTTGTCTCTAAAGACAAAATGGATAATATTTATCCCCGTCTCTTGAAGATTTTTAAAGTGAGGCAAAAGTTCCCGGTAGAGAATTGCACGAAGTATATTGCGCTCATTTTCATCTTTTGTATTTTCTGCATTGTAAAAAAGTTCTAGAACTTTGTTGCTGTTAAAAACTTCTTGGTTTATAATCTTGGATATATCGTCGTATCTATCCTTTGTTACTTCATAGCTGTTTGTTAGATTCTCAACTTCTTGATTTAAAAGAAGTTTTAGACGGGAGTTTTTATCTGCTGTAGTGGTAATATAGACACTAGAATATATAGATAAAAATATAAGTATAATAAGTATTTTGATTATTTTCAAAGAGTGTATCAATAGTTACCTTATTTGCAAAATATATGTCGGATTTAGTATAACCAAAATTGATTAAAAGGTCGTAAAATCAATCTTATTTATAAGGGAGAATCGACTACAATTTCATTATCAAATCAAAGGTTCAAGCGATGGTAATAAAAAATTCAACAGTTTGTGACGTAAATGGGCAAAGAGAGGTTGATATCCGTATAGAAGAGGGCATGATTACAGAGATAGGTGCAGACCTTTTTTGTAAGGAAACTATAGATGCCACAGGGCTATATTTTCTCCCTCTTTTAGTGGATATAAATGTAAGGGTTCAAGACTCTTCTCTTAATGCAAAAAACATTAAAGCTCTCTCAGAGGAGGCACTTTTGGGCGGTATAGGGCATGTTGTGTTAAATGCCCAGAGCACTCCTGCAATAGATAACGAGATAGTTTTAGAGTTTGCTCAAAATGGATTGCATGCGTTAAGCGGTGCAAAGGTCGATTTGATGCTAAACACTCTAAAGGAGGATAACACGCTTAGTAATATTGCTATTTTACTAAAGCGTGGAGCTATTGCGCCTTATATGAGCACCATTGCAAAGAATGATGTTGTTATAAAAATAGCGCAGTATTGTCAGATGTACGGGATAACGCTCCTTTGCAAGGCGGAGGATAACTCTCTTATAAATAGCGGCGTGATGCTAGAAGGTGATGTTAGCTCAAAACTAGGACTTGCCGGCATACCTGACTTGAGCGAAGTTTTGCATGTCTCACGCATGATAGAGATAGCAAGACACTTTAAGATAAAGATACTTTTCAAATCAATCGCTTCTCCTCGTTCTATTTATCTTATAAACAAGGCAAAGCAAGATGGCGTAAATGTTGCATGTGAGGTATCTATCCATCATCTTAGCAACTCGGATGAAGCTTGTAAAAATTTTAATACCGCTGCAAAGCTAAATCCCCCGCTTGCTTCAAAAGAGGATTTACAACTTTTGCAAGAGGCTCTAAAGAGTGGTAAAATAGATATATTGACAACTCTTCATCAACCAAGTTCTCCACTAAATAAAGAGGTTGCTTTTTATGATGCAGCTTATGGGTGCGAAGGTCTTAAAAATGCCATGAGTGTTTACTACACGAAACTCATAAAGAGCGGTATCATACCTATGCAAGAACTTATAAGGCTCTGCGTGAAAAATCCCGCTAACGCTATTGGGCAAAGCGCAGGCGAGATAAAAACCAAAGAGAGAGTAAGTGCAATGCTTTTTAATCCAAATAAAAAAGTTATAATGGAAGAAAAGCTCTCTTTGTACTGCGGGGAAGAACTCTACGGCGAAGTTGAGAAGATTTTTAACTAACTATATGCTAGAATTCAAAAAAAATAAGGAGTCAAAATGTTACATGAATATCGAGATATTATTACACATATGAAAGAAACGGGAGCTGAGAATGCTCACTTTTTGAGAATTTTCAACAAGCACAACGAGCTTGATGATAAAATTGTAAAAGCTGAAAAAGGTGATGTCATACTAACTGATAAAGAGGTAGAGACTCTTAAAAAAGAGAAACTATTGTTAAAAGATGAGGCGTACGGTATTCTTATAAAATATAAAAAAGAGCACAATCTTTAATCCATCATCTTTTTGATGGATTAACCTCTTTTTGCATAAAACTCTGCTTTAAATTCCCCAAATCTATCTTCCAAAATCGCCTCTCTTGCTTCTCTCATTAAGTTTAAATAGTAGTGAAGATTGTGAATAGTTGCAAGTCTGAAGTATGTTATCTCACGAGCACGAAAGAGGTGGTTGAGGTAGGCTCTGGAGTATCTTTTGCATGTAAGACATTCACACTCGCTATCAACGGGCAAGTTGTCCTCTTTATATGTTGCACCTTTTATGTTAAGTCTTCCAAAGGATGTAAAAAGAGTACCGTTTCTTGCGTTTCGTGTCGGCATAACACAGTCAAACATGTCAATCCCACGCTCAATATTTTCTAGCAAATCCTCAGGAGTTCCTACTCCCATAAGATAGCGAGGTTTATCTTTAGGCATATGTTTTACTGTATGTTCTACTGTATCGTACATGTCCTGATTTGCTTCGCCGACACTAAGACCTCCGATGGCAAAACCATCAAAATCAAGCGCGCAGAGTTCAGTCGCACTCTTTGTACGAAAAGTCTTGTCCGTTCCGCCTTGGATAATTGCAAAGATATTTTGCTCTACTCCAACACCCTCTTTTTGCTTTTCTCTAAAGTAATCTATGGATTCTTTCGCCCATGCAGTAGTTCTCTCAATGCTTAGAGCAATGCGCTCCTGAGTTGCTGGAAGTGCAACTAAATCATCTAAAATCATCATAATGTCTGAACCTAGATTATGCTGGATGTCTATAACTTTTTTAGGAGTAAAGAAGTGTTTACTACCGTCAATGTGGCTTCTGAATTCTATGCCATTTTCTGATGCCTTAGAGATGTCACTAAGACTAAATGCCTGAAAACCGCCACTATCTGTTAAAAAACTCTTAGGGTAAGTCGTAAAGCCATGAAGTTTGCCCATTTTGGCAACCGTCTCATCCCCGGGACGAAGATACATGTGGTAAGTGTTTGCAAGGATTATCTCAGCACCTAGAAGGTCTAAAACATCTTCCATATCAAGAGCCTTAACGCTCCCTACAGTCCCAACAGGCATAAAAACCGGTGTTTTAATAGTTGAGTGGGCGGTTGTTATTGTACATGCGCGGGCTTTTTTACTTGTAGCATCTAGAGTGAATTTCATACTTGTTAATATCCTATGTAATATTTAATTGAATTATATCTAAATGTTGTTTTACAAGACTTAATGGAATGTTTTTTGCTTGAATATAACAAAAATAAATCAAAGGATTGATACTTAAGGAAAAGAAGTGGAAAATTCAATAGATTATATTAATCATGTAAATATAGTAAAAGATTTGAATCTATACAACAGAGTTAGAGAAAATCAAAAACCCTTTGAAGATAAATTTGAAGTTATCTATGCACAAGCAAAAGAAGCAGATGTAAAACTCTCAGATGCAAAAGAGTTTCTTAGTGAATTATCACGCGATGAACTTAGAACTTTACAAAAGTTTGAGGGTTTGGCTGATGCTATAGATGTAGGGAGTTTGAGTGATGAGGGTGCTTATAATTTACTAGTTCATGATTATGAAAAGTATGATTTTAATGGCGATGGCGCTGTTATGCGTGGTGCGGCAAAAACTTTAGCACATATTCCCGAGCATATGGATGATGAAGCAAAAAAGGCTTGGGTCAAGGCTTTAAACGCCATGGGTGATGACTTAATGGGTATAAGTGTAATGACCATGAGTTTAAATGAAGAATTCAATAACCGTCAAATAGCTAGTCACTTAAGTCAAATGTCTGATGCTCAAATAGATAAGATGCAAGAGAGTGCCTCGTTTGATATAAGAGCTTTTATAAATGAAACACTATCTAAACCATATAGCCCAAAAACTCTTAGTGTATTGGATGTTTTAGATGAAGTAGATGCGAAAATAAATTCAACTGATGGGGGATATTCATCTCCTGAACTTATTAAATCGTTAGAGCGTTTAAGGGAAGCTTTACAAAATGCCATAGAAGAAGTTGAAGCTAAAGCCCAGAAACTAAGCACCGCAGAAGAATTAGAGATAAAACAAGAAATAAAAGAGAATAAAAACGAAGTAAAAGAAGAACCACTAGCAGTAGCTATAAAAAGTACAAAAGTAGAGACAAGAACTCCTGAGGAGATTATAGCGGAGTATAGAGCGATGCCCGGGCAGGGCGGAATCGCTTACGAGGGAATGTTTGAAGAACAAAGAGCTGCATCTTTGGCAAAACATGAGCCTTACTTCCAAAAAGAGTATGAACATTATGAGAAGTATAAAGATGTTTTTACTCCGATCTACTCTAACTACACAACCGAAAAAGCCGATAAAATAGGGCAAGAACTAAACGCTCAGTTTCCAGAGTTTGGAGCGATGAGAGAAAAAGCTTATATGGGTGGAACACAGCAGGACAAAGAAGCCTTTGAAGAGATGTTTTGGGATTATCAAGCTTACAATAAATACTTAAGAGAAAAACATGACTTAGATATGTCCACTGGAGGTTTTATGGCAGCTTCAAAAGAGTCAAGTAAAGCGTATAATTTTGCAGTTTATGAGGGACTTGAGAGTGGTTTGAGTATTGGCGAGGCGACCGCAAAGGCAAGTAGTTTACTATCTACATTTGGTGGTAATCAAGCTCAAAGTTTTTCTCTGATGTTCTTCTCAGGCTTACCTGAAGACATAGAAGCAGCAACAGAGATAGCAGAAGAGGAGATAGACTATGACAAACAGATAAATCTAAGTGATTATGGTTTTGAGCATAATTTTTGGAGTGATGCTTACTTAGACACTTATGGAAATGACTCTGTTGGAGTTAAGTCGAGAATTTTATATGATATAGAACTTTATTCATTTTTACTTGAAAATGAAGATATAGTAGATACAAAACTAGCCGAGCTTAAAGATAGAGCTTACGAGAGCGAAAACGGTAAAGATTGGTATGACTGGCGAAATGAAGATGGTAAGTTCAACGAAAATTTTAAAAGTAGTTTTCAAACAAAATATGACAACGCTATATACGCTAAAGAGATTTTAGAGAAATACGGAGATAAAATATTTGACAACTCTGTACTTGATGAAATGAATACAAAGGATAAATCATGAATGTAACATCAACAATACAAACTCAATATAATAACACTAAACTCAGATCTCCTCAATCTCATGT
>NZ_JALNZY010000070.1 GCF_023229105.1 Sulfurimonas sp. | reverse complement strand
TGATTGTTTGTTAAGAAGGTCATCGATTTCATCTGTACTAAGCCCCAGCTCTCTTTGAAGATAAAGCAAGATTGCAGGATCCAAATCCCCGCATCTACTTCCCATGATAAGCCCCTCTAAGGGAGTAAATCCCATAGAAGTATCGACGCTTTTGCCGTTTTGTATCGCGCAGACGCTCGCTCCGTTTCCAAGATGAAGCGTTATTATGTTTAGCTCTTTTGCATCTCTATGCATCGCTTTTGCCGCCTCTTTCATTACAAAGGCGTGCGATGTTCCATGAAAGCCGTATTTTCTGATTTTGTGTTTTTCATAAAGCTCATAAGGCAGGGCGTACATATACGCCTCTTTTGGCATAGTTGCGTGAAATGCGGTGTCAAAAATTGCAAAATGTGCTATATTGGGAGCTTTTTTTTGGCTGATTAGAATTCCCTCAAGGTTGACTCCGTTATGAAGCGGTGCCAAAGGAATAAGCTTCTCTATCTTTTTAATAACCGAGCTATCAATTAAAGTAGCACTTTTATAGCTCTCTCCGCCATGAACTACTCTGTGCCCCATGGCATCAAGCGATGCAAAGTTTGCAACAATGCCGTACTCGTTTAGTATGTTGTTTATTCTTTTTAGCCCCTCTTGATGCGTTGCTATAACAGCGCTTGACGTATGTTTGTTATTTTTGTGGGTAAGTGTTATAAGAGAGAGAGTTTCGCCTATTTTCTCGACAACGATATGTGCTAAAATCTGCTCGCTTGGCATAAGAAAAACTTTACATTTTATGGAGGAACTTCCGGAGTTTATGATTGCTATTTTCAACTTGTTTGTCCTGCTTGAATTGCTGTAATTAAGATAGTATTTACTATATCCTTTACGCTGCATCCACGGCTTAAGTCGTTTACAGGTTTTTTAAGTCCCTGTAAAATAGGTCCTATCGCAACCGCACCGCTAGAGCGTTGAACTGCCTTGTATGTGTTGTTTCCGGTGTTTAAATCTGGGAAGATAAAAACATTTGCTTCGCCTGCTATCTTTGAATTTGGAAGTTTTAAAGATGCTACGCTTTTATCAATCGCCGCATCATACTGGATAGGTCCGTCAATTTTCAAATCCGCTCTCATAGATTTTACTATCTCTGTAGCTTTTCTTACTTTGTCCACATCTTCTCCGCTTCCGCTCTCGCCTGTCGCATAAGAGAGCATTGCCACCTTTGGCTCAATCCCAAAAGCAAGAGCCGTATCTGCACATGAGAGAGCAATTTGCGCAAGTTCGTCAGCATCTGGGTCTTGATTTAGAGCGCAATCTCCATACACCAAAACTTTTGTCTTTAAGCACATAAAAAAGAGGCTTGAGATGATGCTTATATCAGGAGCGGTTTTTATGATTTGAAGGGCGGGTCTTATCGTGTCTGCTGTTGTGTGGATGGCACCGCTTACCATCCCATCTGCATATCCTAGATGAACCATCATTGTTGCAAAGTAGTTTACATGAGCCATGGCATCTTTGGCACCTTGAAGGCTTAGCCCCTTCTCTTTTCTTTTCATGTAAAAAATATCTGCAAACTCCTCAAGAAGGTTAGATTCAAAAGGGTTGATTATAGCTGCTTTGCTCAAATCAAGTCCAAATTTTTTGGCACCCTCTTGTATTTCGTCTTCACGCCCTAAGAGTATAATCTCTGCAACATCACGCCGCAAAATCATCTCCGCAGCCCTTAACACTCTCTCATCGTTGCTCTCTGGTAAGACAATTCTTCTTCTTTTTTCCCTAGCCATCTCAAAGAGTTTATACTCGAACATCATCGGGGTCATCACATCATTTGTCTGTGTGGCTATTTTTTGCTCAATGGCTTTTATATCTATACTTGAGTTAAACAAACCAAGAGCAAGAGCTATTTTTCTCTCACTCGTTACTCTAAGCCTTGAGTAAACACGCAACAGATTTTTTGCTGTATGGTAAGTGTCGGTTTCTACGGATAACATAGGCACGCTGAAATCTTTAAGACCAGATATGATTTTTTGTATATTTGCATCAAGTTCTATATTTGAAGAAAAAATGATGCCGCTTATTTTTGGATACTCTTTGGAGTAAAAAGCTGCAATAATAGCCAAAATGATATCTGATCTGTTTGCCGAGACGACAACGAGGTCATCTTTTTTCATCTGTGCCAAAAAGCCCTCTACATCCTGAGTGGCAATTTTAAAGGCTCTTACGGCTCTTGTGTTGTACTCCTGTATAAAATATAAAAATTTTGCATTTAAAGCATCTTTTACATCTTCAATAGTCGGTATATCAAGCTCCTCAACCTCTTTTAAGATATATACGTTGATGTCCTCCTCCGCCATTTTGGCTTTTAGTTCCAAACACCTTTCTCCCTCAACTCTGTTTACAAATGTCGCAAAATGGCTGCAGTCATGAGAGTGTATATTTTGAGCTTCAATCAAGATATTTTCATAAATATCCCGAGCAAGTGAATCTTTGGCATTAACGATGTTTATAACGGAGGAGTTAAAGTTTTGAGCTAAAAGTAGATTTAAGTCATAATCGATTGTTGAGGTTAAAAAAGAGCGCCTTATGCCCTCACAAAGGATAAAATCATAATTTTTTTCAAGTTTTTTAAACTTCTCTATAAGTTGGTTTATAAGTTCATCAAGACGATTGGAGGCAATCATCTCTTCAACATAATCTACATCAAATCCGTATGCATCCTCGTAGGGCATATCAAGGTTATACCTTTTTAGAATAAAGTCTATATCTTTATCACGAGTATCTTTTGAGAGTATGACAGGACGAAAAAAAGCGACCTTATCTATGTTTCTTTTTAGTGTCTCCATCATCCCAAAAGAGACAAAAAGAGTACCGGCATTTTTATCCTGCGCTGATATGTAAAGAGATTTTATTTTCATGCATCTACCTATAAAGCAATATGCTTAATGTTATGATTTTTTTAGTTAAAGATGGCTGTAATGATGTTTATTTAAGCATTTAAAGCAGTTGTTAGAATCATGCCAAATTATAATATAGTAGTGTGCGTATGGTTATGAAAGAGAGCAAAAAGAAGTAAGAAAAGAAAAACTCCACCCGTAAAAGCGGGTGGAGCTAAAAGTCGCAACTCTTAATAAAGCTCTTGACTTGGGTGGTTAGGCTTGCTGATTGGAGCGCTGTCTCCATTTCTTGTATCGTAAGTTACGATATTATCAGCTTGAAGAGCACCTAGTGTTAATGCGATTAATAAAATCAATGTTTTCATTGTGTATCCTTTGGTAAGAACGAATTACGCTCTAGTATTTTTAAATCAGACAAATTTTATCTGATTTAACTTTTAGGCTTCTCATGGTTTTTCAAGTAATATTTTTAATTAAGACAATTTTTATCTTTTATTCAAGATTTGTCTTATGTTAACAAATTTAATTTTCTATCTGTTATTTTTCTTTTTTGGCAAAGCGCTCTGTTTTATCATTTTTTTCTCATCAGATTTTACTTTTCTTTCTAACTTTTTCAAATCTTCCGCAGGTGGCAATTCTTCGGGCTTAATGCCTCTTTCGCCTAAAAGCCCTCTAACACTTTCGTTATTTTGGACATGTTCATTTGTAATAGAGTTTTCGCCGTAGAGATTTTTTTGTTTTACATTATGATTTGTTATCTCGGTAGCAAGATTTTTAGCCGTTATGGTTATGGTTGGTAAAAAATCAGCCAACGGGCGCTTGTTTGGTACTTTCAGATTGTCTTTCATATTTTGAGTAGTGTTACCACCAAAAAGTGCCATATCTCCCTTTGAGCGGATTCTGCCAAAACCTCTATCGTCAACACCTCTTTCATAAATATTTTTTGAGAGTTCCGTTTCGGATTCTTTTAATTTTGTTCTCGCTTGAAGTCTATCTTCTAGCTCTAGTCTTTGTTCTATAAGTTCTTGTTTTCTCGTTTGAATAGCAAAATATGTTTGAGCAAAAGAAATTTGCCCTTTTTTGCTATCGCCATTTTGAGCTATGAGATAACAGGCATATCTTGTAAGCATAATATCTTCAATAGCTCTTTGTGTATTTGAACCAATGAAGACCATCTTCGTGATGTCGCGAAAATGGTCACTAACTTCAATTTTAGAATTTTTACAAGCAGTTTTAGCTTTTTCTATTACATTTGCAAAATTCTCCCATCGTTCATATCCTAGCACTTTTTGCAAATCTCTTGCATACCAAAACTCTATGTCTGAATCTTCCAAAACATTAACAATATTATTAAAACTACTTTGCAGGTTCATGATTAACTCTTTATTCATAGCGTCACACCTTTTTGTAAATTTTTTTAATGACAATATTTTATCTATAATAGTTGCTATCTATAATATATATTGCAATTTGCAATATTTTTTTGTTTCTAACTGGGGGGGGTTATTATAAAGAGGAGATTTGTTCATAGGGGGAAGAGGGTGTTGTTCTTGGATATTTGATTGTTCGTAAGTTAATATTTGATTTTCCTTACTTTGTTTCATCGAAAAATATATTATAAGTCATTTTAGCTTCCAAGTTTTTCAAAAAGTTTGATTACATTATCTCCGATATTATTCACTAGATTAAGTCCTTTATTTAAACTATTGAATCTATTATAAAATTTTAGCCACCAGGCTTTTTTAGGATACTTTTCTAGTTCATTTTTACTTTGCTCAAGCAGTTCGATTTGTTTTTGAGTATTTTTATTTTGTTCTAATTTTTCGATTCTTTCTTGAAGTTCATTAATTTTATTTAGTAAAGTTTCTTTTTCTTCCTGAGTGAATCTTTCACTTTCATCTGTAAATTGATTATTTAACTTTTTTTCAAATTTTTCAATATCTGAGATTTCTTCAATATTTTCAAAAGTAAATTCATTTTTTAAATCTTCATCCAAATTATATAGCCACTCAGAAATTCTTTTTATGCAATCATCAAGATTTTCATGATTACGTATTTCTATATTTTTATTATCACCTGGTTTCTCGATAGTTTGAAGAACTTTTTCTCGATTCTGATTAAGTATTGGGATGTGAATATCTAAAATACTATTTGAAACTATATTTTCTTCAATGCTAAAGGAATATTTACCCGAAGCTCTAAAAGAAATTTTTGCTAGGATATTGCCATTTTCAAAAAATTCTAACTTAAAATCATTTATAAAAAAAAGTTTTGAAGTATTTATTTGATTTTTTATATCTTGAATTTTGGTATTTCTAATTTGTGGCATTTTGATGTCCTTCAACGATTTTTATCTAATCTTCTGTGTGGTCATAGGGTTTATAAATAATTTCATCTATCTCTTTGTCTTTTAAACAGATGTGCTAAATGCTCTTTAAAAAGTTTTTAACAGCACTAGTAAATTCATCTGGCTTCTCAAGCATACTAACATGCCCGCTGCCGCTTAAACATACGAGAGTAGAATTTTTTATTTTATTTGCCATTTGTGTCATAGTGTCTGGAGGTATGATATTGTCATTCTCAGCGCTTATCAACAAGACGGGAATTTCTATATCTTTTAAACTCTCAGTAGTATCAGTTCTGCTAATCATTGCCAAAAGCCCACCCTTTATGCCTATGGGATTGAAGTTCATAATTTTATTTTTAATCTTTTCTAGCTTTAGCGGCTCTTTTTTAATAAAATCTTTACTAAAAGCAGCTGAGAAAAACCCATCTATAAAAGGCTCAATCCCATTAACATCTATGCCTGAAATAGCCCCAGCGCGTTTTAGTTTTGCTTCATCGTTATCGCTGCTTGTTGTAGTGTTTGCAAGTATCAAGGCTTTATAACTTCCCCTAAGTTTTTCATTTGTTCTAAGTGCGATATATCCACCCATAGAAAATCCACAAATAATCGGTTTATCCAGCTCTAATCTTGCGATAATATTTTCCAGATCTTCCGTGAAGCTCTCCATTGTGTATTGACCTGTGTTTAACTCAGAGTCGCCAAAACCTCTAATATCATACGAGACACAGTAGTAATTATCTTGAAGTTCACTTATCACATCATCCCAAAGTGTGTGATCAAAAGGGAACCCATGTATAAAAACTATTGACTGCTTAGTTTCTTCGCCAAAAGTCTTGACATTTATGCCGTTAATTCTCTTATCCATCTTAAATCCTTTATGTAAAGTAAAAAGAACTATTCTAGCTAAAATCAGGTTCAAATAAAAACTATATTTAGCTACAATTTTGCATGGCAAAGAAAAATAAAAAAAATAGCAAAATAAACCAAAAAATTAGAAAATATTTTGACGACGACCCCTTTGATGTGGGGATTTTAAGGGTAAGCACGCAAACACTCAGCGAACTTTTTAACGTGCTTGGTATTTACGATATAGATAACAGCAGAGATGTACTTATAAAAACTGCAAGGATGATGTGGAGCGAGGCAGAAAACGATTTTCGCTTAGATATACTGAACTTTTTTGCAAATGAGGGCAAGGTTTATAAATCAACTGCTTCAAAAGAGCCTAACCTCGATAGAGATGAGAAGATAGAAGCGCTTATTGCAGAGCTAAATGTAACTCACGAAGAGGCTGTTTTGCTCCATGATGCTTTCGCAGAGGTTAGAAGTAAAAAGATAACGATAGAGAAGATGGAGTCAAAACTCCATCACATCAGGTACAGCCTCAAAAAAGAGAGAGTTGAGAAAAGGGTTGATGCTGTTTTTGACATTGATGACTCTTTGGAGTTTAATGCTTCTCTTCATTATGTTTTATATGGACAGAGTTTTCATAAGATACTTACGCTTAGTACAAAAAATTATGATTATGACTACCTTAGAGATAGCGATGAGCAGCAGCTAGCAAGTGAGATTTTAGAAGAAAAAGAGCGGGTAGTTGCAAAAAAACAGCAAGAGATAAAGAGTTTTATAAAAAACCTCAAAGACCCGCATCCCTACATGACACAAAAGGAGATAGTAACGGCTCTTCGCGCTTCTCCTCCAAAAACAAAACTCTCTTACCCGCTTATAAAAGAGAGCGTTCTTTTAGAGATTGTTAAAAGAGTGCTTGGAGATGTAGAGATAGAACTTCATGAGGAGGAGCTTCTAATCAGCATAGAGCAGAGTTGCAAGCTTCCATATTCAGACAAATCCCAAAGCTATATTTTAGAGCTTCATGTAGAGCTGAACTCGCTTTTAGAAGATATATGGAGAGCAAAAGAGCTTGATTTTAATGATGCTATAAATGAGTCTAGAGTCGAACATGAGCAACAATTTTTAACTGATTTAAAAGATATCGTAGAGGAGTGCGGCTCTTATGCGACTCTTCTTCATCTAAGCGATGATGCGCTTTATGCTAAAGTATATGATGTGCTGCTTGAGATGCTGCCTGTGTCATTAAATATTTCGCCAAAAATAACACGAAAATGTGTGAAACGATTTGTTCACTCCATTCATGATGAGATACTTAAAAAACAGAGATATGAACTGCTAGCTAGAACCATCAGAGACTTTAAGAACCTTTTCCCGCTTGCAAGGGATATGAGAAGAAAACTAACACTTCACATAGGACCGACAAACAGTGGAAAGACTTATCAGGCTATGCAAAAACTAAAGAGTGCCGACACCGGTTACTATCTTGCACCGCTGAGGCTTTTGGCGCTTGAGGGGTATGAGGATTTAAAAGAGAGCGGGATTGAGGCATCCTTGATAACGGGCGAGGAACAGATTGTAAACGAAGATGCAACGCACATAAGTTCAACCATTGAGATGCTAAATTTTGATGTGGATGTTGATGTCTGCGTGATTGATGAGGTGCAAATGCTTGATGACCGTGACCGTGGCTGGGCATGGGCAAATGCCATCATCGGAGCACCCGCAAAAGAGATTATCATGACGGGTTCATCAAACGCAAAAGAGGCGGTTATAGCGCTCGCACGGTATCTAGGCGAAGAGCTTGAGATTATCGAATTTAAGAGAAAAAATCCGCTCACGCTCCTAAGTGAGCCTATACATGAGAAAGATGTAGAACCAAATACGGCAATCATCGCTTTTAGCCGAAAAGATGTACTTAAGCTCAAGCAGGTTTTTTCTAAATACTTTAGTGTTAGCGTTGTTTATGGGAATCTCTCTCCCGAGGTA
This sequence comes from Sulfurimonas sp., assembly GCF_023229105.1. Lineage (GTDB taxonomy): Bacteria > Campylobacterota > Campylobacteria > Campylobacterales > Sulfurimonadaceae > Sulfurimonas. The sequence continues at coordinate 2,074 of NZ_JALNZY010000070.1, read as the reverse complement.
AGACGTGAAGAGGCTAGAAGATTTAGAAGCGGCGAAACGCAGATTTTGGTTGCAACAGATGCTATTGCTATGGGGCTTAATATGCCTATAAAAACTATTCTCTTCTCAAAAGCCGAGAAGTTTGATGGCGTAAATGACAGAACTCTGTTGCCAAGCGAGATTCATCAGATTTCAGGGCGTGCTGGAAGATACGGTCTGCATGAAAACGGCTATGTCGGAGCTCTGAGTGGCGATGTTTTAAATATCATCAAAAAGAATTTTTACAAAGAGGCAAAAACCATAGCCATACCTTTTAGGGTTATGGCAAACTTGGAGCATATAAAGCTTGTGGGTAGTATTCTTGAGGAGAATTCACTTCATGAGATACTTAAGTTTTTTGTAAAAAATATGGAGTTTGACGGCCCATTTATAGCGACAAACTTAGAGGATATGTTGGAAGTTTCCGTTTTGGTGGATAGTTATGCTCTAGATATCGCTACAAAGTACCATCTCGCATGTGCACCGCTGACTCTAAAGTCGCCATATATTATTGCGGCTTATGAGAGTTATCTATCTGCACTAGAGAAAAATATGCCCATTTCATACACTATGCCGATTTTGCATGGAAGCTATGCGCAGACTACAGATGAACTGCTTCGTGCTGAGGATATGGTAAAAGAGATTTCGCTCTATCTCTGGCTTAGTTATAGATTTGGCGACTACTTTATAGATGCAGACAGAGCAAGAGCTTCAAGAGGAGTTTTAAACAAGTTTATAGAAAACTCACTCCAGCAGAGTCAACTAGCCACAAGGTGTAGAATGTGTAATGCGCCGCTGCCTATAAATTCGCCGTATGGAATTTGTCAGGCATGTTTTAAGAAAAACTATGCAGGACGTGGGATAAGCCAAAGAGGGTACAGAAATAAGTAACGAAAAAAACAGTACCCGCTACTTTGTGTGGATGATTATCGCCATGCTTTTTTGGGGTGTCTCTTGGACGGTTGGTAAAATAGCAGCAGAACACTCATATGCCGAAGTTGCGGCATTTTGGCGGTATGCTATATCGTTTATCACTCTTATACCTGTTATTTGGTTTTTAAAAACTCCACTAAAAACAGATAAAAAAGGGTTTTTGTATATGCTCGGTGCGGGGCTTTTGACCTCTGTTTTTAACTACCTTTTTTTTGCAGGGCTCTCTCATGGAGCCGCAGGATATGGTGGTACAATGGTTACATCACTCTCCCCCATTCTTACATATTTGATGTCCATAGCAATACTAGGCACAAAAGTCTCAACTAGGCAAGTAGCCGCACTCTCCATCGGAATCTTTGGGGCACTTGTTTTGCTAAGAGTTCCCTTTGAGGGATTTGGATTTTTAAGTGTAGAGAGTTCATACTTTTTGGGATGCGCCGTTGTTTGGGCGCTAGTTACCATACTTTCGCAAAAAGCCGCTTCAAGAGCAGACCCTATGTTTTACACGCTTGTAGTTTTTGGAGTTGCAGGTTTTACAAATATGATGTTTGCCCTCCCTTATCACCCCTTTGATTTTGCGGCGTATGATAATGTTTTTTGGATGGCTATTATCTTTATAGGAGTTGTCCCCGGCACTTTTAGCACAACGCTATACTTTGTCTCAGCAGGTAAAATAGGCGCGCATAGAACGGGCGTTTTTATGTTCATAGTTCCTATCGGCGCAATAGTCTCAAGCGTTATAGCCTACCAAGAAGCAGTAGCCCTCTCAACAATAATCGGCTGTGCATTGGCATTTGCAGCGGTTGTTTTGTTTAATATGAAAAAAAGTAAGCAAAAATAGGTATTAAAAGATTACTTTGTCCAAGAACTCCATGCTCAGTTTTATACCTTTACAAGTATCTATATGCTACCCTTTGTATTTTTAAGACCTATTGAAATTTATGCACAATAAATATATTTAAACAAGTAAAAGTAGCAAGCGGAAAGAAGTATGACAAAAGAAAATGATATAGAACTAAACTTTATAAATAAATTAGTCGATCAAAAATATACTTACCGTCCTGATATTCGTACTCGTGATGCATTAAACCAAAATTTTCGCCAAAAATTCCAAGAACTCAAC
>NZ_JALNZY010000069.1 GCF_023229105.1 Sulfurimonas sp. | reverse complement strand
AGAGGAGCTTATTAAAACCGAGAGCATCATAACAGATAAGATTTTGCTTGATGAAGAGTTTATGAGAAACGTAAAAGTTGACGGCTTTTCAGATAAAAGAATTGCGCAACTTATAACTAAAAACTCAAATGTAAATGTTTGCGAAGATGATGTTTACAAGGCTAAAAAATCTCTAGGCGTAAACCTAGAGTACAATGAAGTTGACACCTGTGCGGCAGAGTTTGAAGCGCTTACTCCATATCTATACTCAACAACAAATATAACAAGACTTCCAAATGTTAAAAACAGAGTAAGCGAAAATAAAAAAGTGCTTATTTTAGGCGGCGGTCCAAACAGAATCGGTCAAGGTATTGAGTTTGACTACTGCTGTGTTCATGCTGCATTTGCGCTTAAAGAGATGGGCATTGAGACTATCATGTACAACTGTAATCCAGAGACAGTCTCAACTGATTATGACACCTCTGATGTTCTTTACTTTGAGCCGATTGATTTTGAGCATGTAAGAGAGGTTATCGAGAATGAGCAGCCAGATGGAATAATTGTTCACTTTGGTGGGCAGACACCTCTAAAACTCGCAGATGCACTAACTAAGATTGGAGCAAAAATTGCGGGAACGCCTTCACATGTTATAGATTTGGCAGAGGATAGAGAGCAATTTTCAAACTTTGTAAACCAACATGGTTTAAAGCAGCCTTTAAATGGTCTTGCACGCACAAAAGAGGAGTCTTATGTGATTGCACAAAGACTTGGCTACCCTGTGCTTGTACGCCCCTCATTTGTTCTTGGCGGGCGCGGTATGCGAATAGTTTACAGCGAAGATGAGCTAAAACAGTATATGGATTTTGCGGTATCAGTTTCAAACAATGCGCCTGTTTTAATCGATAAGTTTTTAGATCAGGCTATTGAGCTTGATGTTGATGCTATCTGTGATGGCGTGGATGTCTATATAGGCTCAGTTATGCAGCATATCGAAGAGGCGGGTATCCACTCGGGGGACAGCGCATGTTCACTTCCTCCGGTTAACTTATCAAAAGAGATGATTGACAAAGTTGAGCAGCAGACAAAAACCATCGCTTTGGGGCTTGGGGTTCGCGGGCTTATGAATGTCCAGTATGCAATATATCAGGATGAGATTTATCTTATCGAGGTAAATCCGAGAGCTTCAAGAACTGTTCCTTTTGTAAGTAAAGCTACGGGAATGCCTCTAGCAAAAGTTGCTACTCGTGTTATGGTGGGAGAGACTCTAAGAAGTGCTTTGGAATATTATGACAAATACAACATTGTTATGGAGGAGAATGGACTCTTAAAGCCTCGTCTAAAAGGACACATCTCTGTTAAAGAAGCAGTTTTCCCGTTTCATAAACTCTACGGCGCAGATTTAGTTCTAGGGCCTGAGATGAAATCAACCGGCGAAGTTATGGGCATAAGCTCAAACTTCGGTATCAGTTTTGCAAAAGCACAAATTGCGGCAGGCAATAAAATAGTAAGGGAGGGAACCTGTTTTCTCTCTTTTGTAGATACCGACAAAAAACATGCTCCGGAGATTGCAAGCGGTCTTCATAGACACGGCTTTACCCTCGTTGCAACAAAGGGCACACAAGCCGTTATAGAAGCAGCAGGAATCCCTTGCGAAGTGGTTTTAAAAATCTCAGAAGGTCGTCCAAACATAGAAGACAGCATGAAAAACGATGCTATTCATATGGCGATTAACACGTCTGATAATAACACAAGCAAAAAAGATGCGATTGTTATCCGTCAAGAAGTTCTTAAGAGAAATATTCCTTACTTTACGACTATGAGTGCTGCAAGAGCACTTATTTTAGCCCTTGATGAAATGAAAGATGATTCATGGTCAAACGCTAAAGCGCTACAAGATTTTCTCGCATAGTGATGCCTGTAATACTCACTCAAACCGACACTACAGTCGGTTTTTTGTCGCAAGATGCGCAAAAACTCTACGAGATAAAATCCCGTCCTCAAACAAAACCTTTTATAAAAGTTTACAAAGACTTTAAAAGCTTTCTTGAAGATGGAAATAGAGTTGAAAAAAAGAGAAAAAATCTAGTTCGCCGCTCAAAAAAAACCACTTTTATCCTAAATAATTTCTCATTTAGAGTTGCAAAAATCGCACTTGATTCACAGATACTAAGAGAGACTCCTTGGTTTTACTCAACTTCGGCAAATAAAAGTGCTGAGAGCTTCAATAGAGATTTTTGTGAATCAAAAGCTGATATAATAGTAGAAAATTGGAACTCTTTGAGTGAAAAAGATGCGTCCTCACTTATAAAAATAAACTCTTTAAAAAGGAAAAAATTAAGATGAACAAGGCACTACAAGCGTTTTTTACGGGTATGTTTATAACTTTTATTTTGGATTTTTTTCTCTTTTTGGGGATTTTACTCAATTATATAAATTTTTATAACATTGACCTCTACTACAATATTTTGTTTGCGGACAATCAAAACGGCTATCTATTTTTTGGCTTAACACTTATTTTAGGCTACATTGTCGTGTACCTAAATAATAATAAAATCAGTCTCTTTATCATAGGCGTACTCTCTTTTCTTGTGCTATTAACACTTTTTCACCCTATCGGCAATAGCATCGGGGAGTTCATGTTTATGAAAAAAGAGACTATTTTAGAGACTTCTAAAAGAACTTACAACGGTGATATTCTCTATGAAGGTAGGGAACAGATTACTTTTTATGAGCATAATCTCAATAAAATTATTAAAATAAGCAAAAAGGATTTAAAGAAGTGAGACATATTTCTTCTCTGGCAAACGGAGTTGCACTTGGAAGTGCCGGTTTAGTTATGATGAGCGCCCTTAGCGGATGTTCTTCTCAAGAGCAGCGGGAGCCGCAAAATAGATATTTAGTTATAGAGCAGCAAGCAAACGGAAAATATATTATAGTCGAAGAGATGCCAACAGAGGGTCCAAGCAGAGCAATAATCCGAGAAAAAGATGAAAACGGCAACCCCGTTGAGCGTTTTATGAATGAAGCTGAGATGAAACTTTTGGCAGAACAGGAGTACAAAAAGGTTCAAGAGGGAACGTCTGAGACACTCTCAAGTAGTGATAGCAGTGCAGGAATGGGTTTAGCCGGAACTATCCTTGCAGTTGCGGCGGGCTCACTTTTAGGCAATATGATAGGTAATGCTCTGATGAACAACAAAAACTTTGCTTCAAAATCATCTTCTGTAAACAAAAGTGCTTACAGTCGCTCCGCTGCTGCCAAAGCATCAAACGCTTCGGGCAAAAAAAGCTTTTTTGGCAGCTCCACCTCCTCAACGTCAAGAACTTCTACGTATGGAGGTTGATGTTGATTAAATTAAGAAAAATAAAACCTCTTAAAACCCAGCAGCTAGAAAAGCTTGGCTTTACATGGCATACAGATAGTGACAGTAGCAGATATATAAGCAACAGTTTGGTAAAGATTACGCAAGAAGAAGCTGAAGCTTACTATGAGGCTGTAAACGAACTTTATGACATGTATGCCGAAGCTACTGAGTATGTTATACAAAACAACCTCTTTTTTGAGATAGGAATCCCTTTTAATCTTATAGATGCTATTAAAAAGAGTTGGGAAAATGATGTCCATTGGCATATTTACGGTAGATTTGATCTAGCAGGCGGCTTGGATAACAAACCCATAAAACTTCTTGAATTTAATGCAGATACACCAACATCTCTGTTTGAAACCGCACTTCTGCAGTGGGCACTTTTAAAAGAAAACTCTCTAGATGAAGAGCGCCAGTTTAACAATGTTTACGATGCAATAAGAGAGAACTTTAAACGCCTTATTACACTTTTTGAGGATACAGAACTCTTTGATGAAAGATATGACGGCTGGAAAATACTCTTCTCAAGCGTTCATGGCAATGACGAGGAGGAAGCAACAACAAAACTGCTTCAGCAAATTGCAACAGATGCCGGTTTTTACACCGGTTTTGAGTATCTTCAAAATGTAAAGTTTGATGAGGAGGGCATCTATGATAGAGACGACAATAAATACGAATACTGGTTTAAGCTCTACCCTTGGGAAGATATAGCAACTGACGAGCCTGAACTTGCAACAACTCTAAGCAATATCATGCAAAATCAAAATGCCATAATCTTAAATCCGGCATATACACTGCTTTTTCAATCAAAAGGAATGCTGAAGATTTTATATGATCTGTTTCCTGATTCGCCTTATCTTCTAAAGAGCTCCTTTGAGCCTCTAGAAGGGATTAAACAAGTACAAAAGCCTGTTTTTGGCAGAGAAGGTGCAAACATAAAGATAGTTGATGCCAACGGAAGTGTATTAAGCAAGCAAGATGGTCCTTATGATAACTATAAAAAAGTTTATCAAGAGTATGTAGAATTAAACATGGATGAGAACAAAGAGAAGTATCAAGCAGGAGTTTTCTTTGCTTATGAAGCTTGCGGTCTTAGCTTTAGAAAAGGTGGCGAAATACTGAACAACATGAGCAAATTTGTAGGGCATGAAATAGAGTAGTTTTACAAGAGTATTGCCTTGAAAAAGGTAAACTTAAGTGCCACTTAGCGTGGCTAAATAAGCTTATATAGCCTCACTTTTGGGTATTTTTTGCCGCCTTAAGCTTCTGTTTTAGGATACTCTTTCCAGCCTCAACTCCGGGCTGGTCATACGCATTTATGTGCATAAATTTAGCACAAACTGATGTTAAGAGCTCATACTCATACATAAGACTTGCAATAGATTTCTCGCTTATGCTGTCTATGGTTAGCACATCACACGGGATATCATTAAGGTTGTTAATAGACTCAATAGTTGCATCTGCTTGTTTATTTATAAGAGCTGAGAACTCTATACTGTCGATATAATCTAGCTCCTCAAAACCATCAAGTTTTATATGCGGAATCTTTAAGTGGTTATAAAAATCATGAACCTTTATAACTGTTACCGTCTTGTCTCGTCTGCCCTCAACTATAAGTTGTAAAAAGGAGTGTTGATCAATAGGACCGATGATTCCTATAGGAGTAAGTCCCTGTCTCGTGCTATTGATATCAACCTTGCCTAAACTCTCTCCCCATAGTTGAATATACCATTGATTAAAACCATCCAATCTTGAGGAGTAGGAAAAGACGACATTGATATTAAAATTGTTTTTATATTCTACGAAAAATCTTGCTTTTTTAAGAACTCTCTCGTATGTCTTTGTTTTATTGAAAAATGAGTCATGTATATCTTTAGCACCTAATAAAAGAGCATCAATATCTATCCCCACAATGGCAAGCGGAACTAAACCCACCGCACTAAAAACAGAGAATCTTCCGCCTACATTTTTTGCTATATCAAAGCTCTTTATACTATTTATTTTTGCGTATTCATGTAGCTTAGAGTCATTTTCCGTTATGACAAGCGTATTGTTTTTATCACATGTAACAAGAGAGTGAATATATTTAAAGATAGAGATAGTCTCTATGGTAGTACCGGATTTTGAGATAACGATAAAAAGAGTATCTTCTAAATCGATATTTTCTAACTTTGATTTTATATCTATAGGGTCGGTTGTTTCTAAAAAAAAGAGTTTTTTACTCAATTTTTTTGAGTGTTTTAAAAACTTATATATAGCGTAAGTACCGAGAGTGCTTCCGCCTATGCCTATTATGATTATGTTTTTTTGCTTGAGAGATTTTGCGTACTCTTTATACTCTGAAGTATCGCTAAATACAAGATTATAGTACCCTACATAATCCTTCTCTTTTACAATTTGGTTAAAAATATCCTCATCTGAGAGAGCCGGGTTAAAGTTATGTTGATAGTTCATTTTTCATCCCTTGCTTTTATTATAAAAATAGTTCGTGGCCTCTACAAAGCCATCCACACTTCCACAATCAAATCTTTTACCTTGAAACTTATAAGCAATTACTCTACCCTCTTTTGCCTGAGTTAAAAGAGCATCTGTTATCTGAATCTCCCCGCCTTTTCCGGGTTTTGTCTCTCTTAAGATATCAAAAATATCAGGTGTGAGTATATACCTTCCGATAATTGCAAGGTTTGAAGGGGCATTTTTAGGGTCTGGTTTTTCTACCATATTCGCTACCCTGATAACGCCATCCTCCTCCATGTTACCCGCTATGATACCGTATTTATTGCTATCTTCCGGCGGTATCTCTTCAACTGCTATAATTGAGCAGCGATACTTCTCATAAAGTTTTACCATCTGGGTAAGGACTGAATCTATATTATTGTCACATAAATCATCAGCTAAAATAACAGCAAAAGGCTCATCCCCGATAAGTGTCTCGCCGCAAAGTATCGCATGTCCGAGCCCCTTCATCTCAATCTGCCTCGTATATGAGAAGGTACATCTTGTAATAACGGCTCTAATCTCTGTTAAATAGTGCTCTTTGGATGTCCCTTTTATCTGATGCTCAAGCTCATAGGAGATATCAAAGTGATCCTCTATGGCTCGTTTTCCCCGACCCGTAACAATCGCCATCGTATCAATTCCCGCACTTATGGCCTCTTCGACACCATACTGCAAAAGTGGTTTTGTAAGTACAGGAAGCATCTCTTTTGGAATCGCTTTTGTAGCTGGAAGAAACCTTGTTCCGTATCCTGCGGCAGGGAAAAGGCATTTAGAAATTTTTGTTCTGTCTTTTGGCATTTTTCACTCCTGAAAACTTCTAATTTTTTATATATTCTATCTAATCACACCACAATAAAGGTTAAACTTTTAATCTGTACACTTTTGCCTGCGGAGTCATAATAACCTCTTCAAAGAGAGTTTTATCATACTCCTCTAAGAGCATCAACTGTACATAGAGCGAGTTATATGTTTTTTCATCAACGACTAAAAAAGTGTTAAAACTTGACATATATATAACCGTTATATTCTCTGCGGGGTTTGACACCTGTATATCTTTTGAAAATTTCATGTTCTGACTATAAGATGTTTGAACAAATCTCTTTACAGGCATTTTTCGATTATTTATAGTTATTGTAGCATTTTGCGTATCAAACAAAATTCCATATCCGAGATTTATAATATTTTGCTCTTGTTTAAACATTTTTGAGACATAAAAAAGTGAACGCTCCTTCATCTTGGCGTTCATAAGATTTATGTTTGAGAACATCTCAACCGTAGGGTAGATATCCAACATTCTGTATGGCAGATAGAGGTAGATATCTCTTGTTTTGTCCGGAAGCTTTATATCTGTCTGCAGTGAGAGCAAAAAATCATTCGTATCACTAAATCCATAATCCTTTGTCATCTGCTCTATGTTTGAGAATATCGTTAGATTTTTATCTCTAATCAGCTCCTTATTATCTTCTTTAAACTTAAAGGTTTTCTCCGTGTATTCAACATCAAGTCTTGCCATTTTTGCCGATACATCTTGAGGATTTGTAAGTATGAAACTCACAGGAAAGTTTACGGCTCCACTGTGCTTTCCCCCATCGATGAGTGTTTTAACATCACTGTAGTATCGCAGGGGATAGCCGTAATCCCACCAGGAGACTACATAATCTTCTCTACCAGCTCTGTTTTTTAAAGTGTCTAATATTTCAACCTCATCCGCATTAAATACCGTAGGAACCATGTACTCTTGAACATGAGCTATATTTGGATATAAAATAGCCATACTTAACGCAGTAATAGTTAGAAATTTCAACCTTTTTGTCGGCATATAGCGCGCTGCTTCAGTAATCAAAAAAGCAGCTCCAAAAGCCAAAACAGGAACCGCATAGATAGTAAAGCGAAGCCCTCCGACATACGCTAAAAATCCAAGACCGATAAGAGGAAGCCCAAAGAGCATGATTTTGTGTCTGTACGCCAAATAGATAAATCCTCCAACCGAAGCAACAAATGTAACTACATGTCCGCTTATGCGGTTTGTAAACATCTCAAAGGATATGTGTCCCGCTTCTTTAACAGTCTGCATAACTGAGTAAAAGTGGAGTTTCAATCCCTCCTCGCCAACACTCACAGCATCTTTAAAAACATACCCTTTTAAATTACCCCAAATAGGGTTAAACCCGCCTGATGCAAAAAAGATGAGTATCGACGCACCCAAAATATAGTAGATATATTTGTCAAAGCGTTTTTGCTTATAAATATAAAAGATTCCCAAAACCAAAACGAGTCTTATATATCCCTCAACTCCAATCATAGCAAGCATCATGATTGCTAAAAGTTTATAGTTGTAGGTATTTTTTCTATCCCAGATAAGAGCATAAAGAAGTATAAGAGCAAAAAATGAGAACTCTAGCGAGTAACTTTGCGGATACCACCATCTGTATATCAAAATATCAATAGCCGTGATAATGAGATACTTATCTTCATTTGTTTTAATCGCCCAGATAATCGACCATAGCAAGAACATAGGAAGCACTATATTTAACATGTCGGTATCATAATATCCAATCATTGTCCTGTTATAATAACTCCAACCGATACTTGCCAAAAGTGCCGCTATTAGCCCCATATTTAGATTGTCCAGATTTTTGGCGATTAATATTATAGGAATGACTATAAGCGAACTTAAAAAGACCGGCATAAACAGAATCAAGCTCTCAAAAGAAAAAGGCAAAACAAATGCAAGAAGTGCCGTTAATTGCGAAGTAGCAGAGGTTATCGGCGAGAGGTCGTTTGCTTGAGAAATACCGCTTAAAATATCTCTTGCTCCCTCAGCCCAATAGTAACCATCATTGGTGTTTATCATAAACTCGGAGTTAAACTTAAAAGCCTCATAGTTGGCAAACTGGTAAAACCAAATCATCCTCACAGCTACTGAAAATGAAAATGCAACTGCTATATAAAGCAGTGTTAATTTTGTCTCTTTTTTTAAATTATTCAAGTTTATATCTCTGCAATTTTATTTTGTACTCATTAGATTCTATTATTTTATCATATTTAATAGCACCCTTTAAAAGAAGGGTATATTTCTGCACTAAAGTTTCTATAACAGCATCTTTTTTATCTTTTGGTAACGCCAAATCAAGCAATTTCTCTAAAGCTCTTACTCTAAATCTGTCCATTCCCCAATGTTTTGCACTCAGCTGATCATCGCATCCGCCATATTTTATACAAAGAGTCTCTGCTATCAAGCCAATTTCATTTTGCAGAGAAACTCTAAGCCACATATCATAATCTTCGCAAACTTCTAAGCTCTCATCAAAGTATCCAACATACGTAAAAATTTCTTTTTTCATAAATGCCGCCGAGGGGGCGATGATACAATGCGAAAGACACTTTATAAAGATATCTCCGCCAAATTTATGAAATTTTTTAGGCACCTTTACTTCAAGAGCATCTCTAATCCACTTCTCATTCGTATAACTCATATGCACCTTGGGATAATTTTTATGAAACTCTGCGTGATGCTTTAATTTATCTACATGCCATTCATCATCAGAGTCTAAAAATGCAATCCACTCGCATGTAGAGTTTTTTATGCCCAGATTTCTAGCACTTGATACGCCTGAATTTTTTTGATAAGAATATTTTATATTTGGAAAAAGGTTTTTGATTTGTGAAGTTTTATCCGTAGAGCCATCATCTATAATGATGACCTCTTTTGGTTTAAGTGTTTGAGTATAGACGGAGTTTAAAGCCCTTTTTAACGCATCATATCGGTTATATGTGGGAATTACAACCGATATGTCCATGCATTACCAGACTTTAATTTCGTTGTAGATGCTGTCTCTCTCTACAGGAATAAATCCGCTATTTTTTATAAGTGCCGTGAACTCTTCTAGCTTCACACCGTTTGCACTCTTGGCGCCCGCTGCAGAGTTTATGGACTCCTTTTCTATAGTACCATCTAAATCATTTGCGCCAAACTCTTGAGCCACAAGAGCAAGATTTACCGTTGAAGTTACCCAGTACGCTTTTAGATTTGGCACATTATCCAAAACTATGCGACTAACTGCCATAGTTTTTAAAATCTCGTTTGCAGTTATTGGCTCTTTTATATTTAGATAGTTGTTCTCAGTCTGATATACAAGAGGGATAAAGCAGTTAAAACCGCCTGTTTTATCTTGAAGCTCTCTAATTCTCATCATGTGGTCTATTCGGTTTGCTCTGTTTTCTACATGTCCAAAGAGCATAGTAACATTACTTTTTTTGCCTCTCTCATGCCACTTTCTATGAATCTCAAACCACTGATCAGAGGTTACTTTGCCTTTGCAGATATAATCACGCACCTTCTCATCAAATATCTCCGCTCCGCCTCCAGGCATTGAATCCACGCCATTTTCAACCATCAAATCGAGTACCTCATCATAGCTTTTACCAT
>NZ_JALNZY010000067.1 GCF_023229105.1 Sulfurimonas sp. | reverse complement strand
ACTTCAAAAACTATACTTGATTTGTTAAACACAAGATATGATAAAAAAGAGATAATGACATGCGCACTTAGTGGCATAGCTTCTCAGCGCATTGCAGATACAACTGGTTATGAGAGTGCAACAATCCAGTCACTTTTAGTTAAGTTTGAAGATAGAGATGAGTTTCCATACGCTGTTGTTCTCATAGATGAAGCCTCCATGATAAACTCCTCTTTGTTTGCAAGAGTGATGAGAAAGGTTAGTAAAAAAGCTATAGTTATTATTGTCGGAGATGACGCACAACTGCCACCTATTGGCGCGGGAAATGTTTTGAGTGATGTTTTAACTCTGGAGTTGGCACCGATAGTAAAACTTACAAAGATTTACAGACAGAGCGAAGACAAAGCTATAACTTTGATTGCAGATGATATTAGAAAGGGGATAGTACCCGAATATAGGGATGAGTATGAGGATTTTGAGTTTATAGATATAAGTATGACAAACTACTACGCTCTTAAAAATCAGCTCTCACAAAATGAGCTTCATGAGATGCGAGAGGCTAATTCAAATCAGATTGTAAGCGAGATTGCCCATAAAGTTGTAGAGTCAATCGAAAAGGCAAGATACAGACTAAGTAACAAACTTATAAAAGAGTATCTGAACTATTTTCAGGTTATAACGCCTATGAAAGGTGGAGTTTTAGGTGCTAATAATCTTAACACTGTCTTGCAAGAGTACTTCAATCCAAATCCTAAAAAAAGCGTAAAAAAGGGTGGTGTGGAGTTTAGACTGATGGACAAAGTAGTTCACACCAAAAATGAAAATATGACATCATGGAGCGGCGAAGGTTTCAAAAATAGTGAGGATTCTGCCCAGAGAAGGATATTTAACGGTATGAGCGGACTTCTTTTTAAGATAAATGAAGAAGATGAACAGGCGTTCGTATTTTATCCAAATGAGGATGTTGTGGTTGTTTATGAGTATGAGGAGTTAAAGAGTCATCTGATGCTCTCATACGCGTTAACTATTCATAAAGTTCAAGGCATGGAGTATGATATAGTTGTTATTCCGATGAGTTTTTCACACTATATTATGCACAACACTAAACTTATCTATACAGCCGTTACAAGGGCAAAACATAAATGTATCCTAATCGGCGAGAGCGGGGCTTTTGAGAGTGCATGTAAGAAGCTTGAAATAACAAGAAGAGATACCGTACTCCTAGAACTCTAAGCACTCTTTTATACAGATACATTTATAATGAGGCTTATTTGAGATTTGGAGTTTGGCATGGCGATAGGAAATAGACTTAAAATTGCAATTTGCGGTAAAAGTGGTTTGGTAGGCTCTAAAATAGAGGAGTTTTTTAATCCGCAACATAATGAAATAGTAGGCTTAAAGGTGCGAGAAGATTCTACTATTGAGAGTATAGCCGAGCAGCTTGATAAGTGTGATGTACTTATCAACTTAAGCGGAACCACAATTTTAGCTCGCTGGAGTGATGCGTATAAAAAGAAGCTTCGCAGCAGCCGCATTGATACCACAAAAAAACTAGTAGATGCCATAAAAATATGCAAGGAGAAGCCAAAACTTTTTTTGAGCGCTTCTGCAGTTGGAATCTATGAGTCAAATATAGTGCAAGATGATAACTCTCAAAAGTATGACGATGATTTTTTATCTGCTCTTTGTTTGGAGTGGGAAGCGGAGGCAAAAAAAGCACAACCGCTAGGTGTTAGAGTTGTGCAGATGAGATTTGGAGTGATTTTAGCAAAAGATGGCGGTGCCATGTCTAAGATACTTCCTCCTTTTAGAATGGGAGTCGGCGGAAAGCTAGGAGATGGAAAGCAGATGGTTTCGTGGATACATATAGAAGATTTACTTAGAGCAATAGCGTTTATTATAAAAACTCCTGCCATAACAGATTCTGTGAACTTTACTTCTCCACACCCTCTCTCAAATATAGAGCAGACAAAAATTTTGGGCAAAGTTCTAAAGCGCCCGACATTTTTTTGTGTTCCCGCTTTTTTGATAAAGTTGATTTTTGGGGGTGGCGCTAGCGTTATTCTTGATTCAAAAGAGGTCTATCCCTCAAAATTGCTAGAACATGGGTTTGAGTTTCATTATGAAAAATTTGAAGATGCGCTAAGGGAGATTGTGCGCTGATTTAATAAGATATGTTTATTCTTTTGTAAAGTTCAAAGATGTACAATGATTTGAAGGTTAAAGAAAAGGGGTTGTGATGATAGACTCTGTTTTACTAAAAATTGCAAAAAGTGCGATTCTTGAGCAGTTTAATGATGCGTATAGTTTTGATAAAGAGACTCTTCTTAATAAGCACCCGTTTTTAAATAAGGAGGGTGCAGCATTTGTAACACTAAAGTACAATGGGCATCTGCGGGGTTGCATAGGTTCCATTGCTGCTTATCGTCCACTCTATAGCGATATTTTTCAAAATGCCAAAGCTGCAGCATTTAAAGATCCTAGATTTAATCCACTTAGTGAAAGAGAGCTTTCACAAATTAATCTAGAAGTCTCTGTTCTTAGCGAGCCAAAAATTTTAGAGTATAAAGATTTCAATGATTTGCTTACAAAAGTAGAGCCTAACGTAGATGGACTCATCTTTAAACATAACGGGTATCAAGGAACTTTTTTGCCTCAGGTTTGGGAGCAGTTAAAGTCGCCAAAAGAGTTTTTAGAGCACCTTAGTCTAAAAGCTGGATTAAGTCCCTCAGCGTATGAGGAGCATCCTGCTATATACAGGTACCATGTGGAAGCCATAAATGAAGATTTTGATGCAATACCTCTGTTGTAATAATAAAAAAGCAGGAGATTAAAATGAAACGAAAAATGAGCGTAAGTGGCTCTTTTTATCCGGCGAGAGCTGTTGAGATAGAGAGATATTTTGAGCATTTCAGTGCGGTTTATGAGGAGGACAATGTTTTACCAGACATTAAAAGCAGGGCTGTGATAGTCCCCCATGCAGGTTATATCTACTCAGGCTACAGCGCAAATATAGCATATAGAGTTTTAAAAAATAGTGGAGTTAAAAAGTTTATCATAATGGGTCCTTCACATAAGATAGGATTTGAGGGAGTCTCTTTATGTAACTTTGACTCTTATGAAACCCCTTTTGGAGACATAGAGAGTTCAGATTTTTTGCAGCAGGCACTAAAGGAGAAGTTTGCTCTCGTATGCACTCCCGAAGCTCACATGGAACACAGTACGGAAGTACAATTTCCCTTTATAAAACACTACATAGAAGATGCTCAGATAGTTGAGCTTGTTTACTCTTTTTTAGAGGCTTCAAAACTCTCACAAATCATAGATTATGTTTTAAGCTTTGAAGATTGCGGAGTTATAATAAGCACGGATTTAAGCCATTTTCACAATCTTAGTAATGCCACGAGACTTGACAATATCTGCCTTGAGGCAATTGAGAAGATTGAAGTAAGCAGGCTTTATGAAGGGTGTGAAGCGTGTGGAAAACTTGGTGTTGAGGCGCTGCTTTTAAGCGCGAAAAGGCTTGGATTCAGAGCGCAACTGCTTGATTATAGAACAAGTGCAGATGCAAGTGGAGATACTGATAGAGTCGTTGGATACGCGAGTGCATGCTTTTATGAGTGAAAATATATTTACTAATATACCAAAACCGGCAGATAAAGAGTTTTTTGAAGCGCTTCTCATAAAAGATGGACTTAAAATTGAGAGAATAGTTTCATACGGGCATGAAACTCCAAAACATGAGTGGTATGATCAAAAACAAAACGAGTGGGTAATTTTACTCAAAGGTGAGGCTATTGTCTCTTTTTTAGAAGAAGATGAGGTAAGGTTAGGAGCGGGAGATTATATAAATATTCCCGCACATAAAAAACATAGAGTCTCTTGGACAAAGCCTAATGAAGAGAGCGTTTGGCTGACAGTACATTATTAGACTATTTAACTTTAGTTTGAGGCGGGCTTTTTAGCAAACATGTTTGGCAGTAACTATAATGTGATATAATGCCCATAAAAATTAAAGGAAATTTTATAATGACCCAAAGCGACCCGGCCTCGCATAGTTTCACCCATGTTGACGTAGGAATAATCCTATGACTTTACTCATTGTTTATCTCTCACTTGCCATTTTCATATCATTTCTTTGTTCAATCTTGGAGGCAGTTTTACTCTCAAGCACAAACTCGTATATTGAAAGCTTGTCTAAAGGCTATAATGAAAATTTAGTCAATAAGCTAAAAGGCTTTAAATTAAACATTGACAAACCGATTTCATCAATTTTAACTGTTAATACTTTTGCTCATACAATGGGCGCTGCTGGAGTTGGTGCTCAAGCACAGATTCTTTTTGGGGAGGAGTGGCAAGCACTTGTTGCTTTTGTTGTAACGCTTCTTATTTTGTACCTTTCAGAGATTATCCCCAAAACTATAGGTGCGCTTTACTGGAAAAAACTGTTGGTTCCCTCAGCATATATGATTTCGTTTATGATGACAATAAGCACTCCATTTACATGGTTTTCATCATTTTTGACAAAGTATATTTCAAGAAACAAGAAGCACCAAAGTAATTTTTCACGTGATGAGATTATGGCGATTGTTGCAATGGGGGAGAGAGAGGGCGCTATTTTAAGCAAAGAGAGTGATTTAATAGAAAACCTCTTAAAGCTTAAAAACATAAAAGCAAAAGATATTATGACCCCAAGAAGTGTAGTGTTTGCTCTGTCTAGTTCAACGACTATAGAAGAAGCGGTGGAGGATGATAAAATGTATATCCACTCTCGTATTCCTATCTACAGAGAGACGCTCGATGACGTTGTCGGTATTGTTTTTAGTCAAAGAATTCTTGAGGAGAGCAACGAAGATCACGATAAAGTGACATTAGAGAGTATCTCGCATGAAGTGCACATGGTCTCAGAAAATGTACCTGTTCCGCATCTTATAGATCTTTTTGTTAAGAGGAAGACACACCTATTTATAGTTTATGATAGCTATGGTCAGACGGTTGGTGTCGTTACTCTTGAAGATGCTATAGAGACGCTTTTGGGTGTTGAGATTGTTGATGAGATGGATGAGATTGAAGATATGCAACTTTTTGCAAAAGATAGAAGTAAAAAGTTTCAAGACAAGATGAAATTTGAGAGAAAAAAGATAGAAAAAGCTAAAAGCGTTTAGTGAGGTAGAAGATGGTTAAGGTTAGTGCAATTCAGATGCAAATGAGTGAAGATAAAGCTGCAAATGTACAGAGAGCTCAAAGGTTAGTTAGAGAAGCTGCCGCAGAGGGTGCACAGATTATACTTTTGCCCGAGTTGTTTGAGGGATTGTATTTTTGCAAAGATATGGATGAAAAATACTTCTCATGGGCAGCGCCAAGAGAAGCAAATAAGCTTATAAAACGCTTTAGCAATCTTGCAAAAGAGCTTCGTGTAGTCATCTTGATAAGTTATTTTGAAAAGAGTGAGGAGGGCTACTTTAACTCTTTAGTCGTTGCTGATGCAGATGGCACCATTATGGACAACTACCGAAAAACGCATATTCCCGACGGCCCCGGATATGAGGAAAAATTTTACTTCAAGCCCGGGAACAGTGGCTTTAAAGTGTATGACACTAAGTATGCAAAAATAGGTGTGGGCATCTGCTGGGATCAGTGGTTTTGTGAAACGGCAAGAGCACTTACTCTTATGGGTGCCGAGATTATCTTCTACCCGACGGCAATAGGAAGTGAACCTGAGATTCATCTTGATTCAAAAGAGCATTGGCAGAGAGTTCAGATGGGACATGCTGCGACAAATACCGTTCCTGTCGTGGTTGCAAATCGTATCGGCAAAGAGGTTGGACATACTTGTAGTCTCAACTTTTATGGTTCCTCCTTCATAACAGACTATACGGGTGCAAAAATTGCAGAAGCCTCAAGAGACAAAGAGGAGATTCTTTATGCAGAGTTTGATATAGAAGATAATCAAAAACAAAGAGAGTATTGGGGACTTATAAGAGATAGACAACCTGCTATGTATAAAAATATCTGCTGATTTGGAACTTTTATTGCTTCATCTAGTAAAATTATACGCTAGAGGCTGAGTAGATGGAGATAGTATTAAGAGATAATCTTATTTTTGTTACTACAGATTTTGATACGTTAAATACTCAATGGATGAAGGATTTTTTAAATCATCATTCAAGAGGTATGCTTTTTTTGCCTAAAGCCGTAATGGTGTTTAGAAATGAAGTTTTAGCGCAAGAAAGAGAAGTGTTTATAAACGAACTAAGCCAACACCACGCTAAAAAACATGATTTTTCACATGAATTTTTTCTTCGTTCCCTGCTTAAATTTGGAGGTCAGCCCATTAGGATTGAGCTTAACAAACAAGAGGAGCCTCAAGAGATAAAGGTAAATCTTTATGCTTACAACAGCGATACGGTGCTTATCTCGCTAGAGTATCCAAACTCTTGGGTTTTGAGTTATCTGCGTTCGCAGTTGGAGGTTTATGTAGAGAGAGGTACTGATGTATCTTTGGTTCTTGATGTCTCCGATTACAAGGCAAAAGCGAGGCTGGAGAGAGCTCTTGATAAGCGTCATGTTTTGCATTACCAAATTAAATATAGCTACAATAATCGTTTTATGAGTAAGCTCTACAGCGATTTTGCAAAATATAGCTTTGGAAGCCTCGCTAAGGAGGAAGATGATGCTCAGAAAAATCACTTTTATGCAGTCTTGCAGTGTCCAATTGGGGCGAGTCAAAATAGCATCAGAGAGAGCTATAAAAGATTAGCAAAGGCGTATCATCCAGATAAGATTTTACAAGAAGCTCCTCATATGGTAAAACACTACACGCAGAAATTTCAACTTCTCCAAGAGGCATACGGTGCACTTAAGAGCAGCTAAATAAAAAGATTTTTCAGATTTTCATCAATATTTTTGTTTTTTACAAGTGCTTCAAAGTCAGGCAAACTATAAAGTGCTAAACTTTTGCCTTGATGGTTAAGAAGCTCTTTGGAAAATCCTCTTTTTGAAAATAAAATGGCTTGTGTCGGCTCAATACCAAGCCTTTGACACTTATCTAAAAGCTTGTGCCACTCACTTTTGTTGACTTTGTGGTTTGACCATTTGCACTCAGCAACATAAATTTTCTCATCTTTAGTAATTGTTAGTATATCTATCTCTATGTTTGCATTCCAGTAGCTTCCCGAGCTTAGAATTTGTGAATCTCTAAGGTTATAGTTTAGCAAAACTTCCGAGAGTTCTTCAAAAACTAGACTTGTATAGCTATGTCTTCTTTTGTTAAAATCTTTTAAAAAAGGCTCATAGTTGCCTTGCTCTATCTCCTTTGTATGCGGGGCGATAAAGTAGAACCAAAATCTTACAAAAGGGTGTGTAAATAGAACTTTATGGGAGATTCTATATCTTGCGACTTCTCTTTTTAGTTTTCCTTTTGGGTTAAGGCTACGAGCTGGCTCCTCCCTTGAATACTCTATTTGTATAAGCCCTTTTTGCTCTAAAAAGTTGAGTGCACTTCCGCCGTTTGCGTTGTTTAGTCCCGCGCGATTAAAAGCTGAAAATATTTTTCTATCGCCCACCGCCAAAGCACGCAGAAGCCGTAAGCACTCCTTGTCTGCTAGAGTTAGGTTTTGTATTTTTTTTCTTAGCAGTACGAATTTGTTTAGGATGAGCTCCTCTATGAGAATGGTTATCTGTTTGGTGGTATCTATCTCCCAGCCAAGTCCGCCAAAGATTGAAAAATACTCAATCTGTATCTCCATGTCATCTGGGTAATTTCTTAAATAAAAGGAGCGAAACTGATCTAAAAGTTTTGTCTTTGTCATGTTTGAGAAGTTACCTTCTTGCTTTAGCGTTTTCTTTATCGATAGAGAAAAAAGCGATAAAGTTTGCTAAAGTGCCGACCACTAAACCATCGATGCCAAAGGGAGAGTTTAGGAGATTGCTCCATACAAGAGTAGTGATGATGCCAGCCGATGCACCTGCAATAAAGCGTTTTTTACTAAGCTTTAAACCAAGCAGGGCAGCTGCTAGGGGAACTAAAGTAGTAGGCGCCCAAAAGTTATATGAGTAGATAAGGATATCTAAAACACTATCGATAGAAAGAGCAAAAACTACAGCTATAACGCCAACAGCTAGAGTAGTCATACGAGCAAGTTTAAGCTCCGCATCTACGCTAAGGGGAGTCTTTAATATTGGTTTAATGATGTCGTTATTAAATGCGATTGCAGCTGCATTTAAAAATGAGTCCGCAGAGGACATGATTATAGAGATAATAGCTGAGATAACTACTGCTTGAAGAACTGGAGGAAGTGCTTCTTGTATAACATAAGGCATTGCAAGATTAGCATCAAGGGAAGGCTCTAAAGCTAGAGCTACAAGCCCTATTAGCCCAGTAACTGCAAAAAATGGGATAGAAAATAGCCCACTAAGAAGCGTTCCTCTTTTTACATTATGATTCTCTTTACCAATGAAAAGCCTTTGAACATAGGGAGGAACTAAAGTCTCACCTAGTAAAAAAGTAAGAAAAAGTGAAAGAAGAGCTATTAGCGCCATTGGTTCAAGCGAGATGCTAAAGTGGCTTGCTGGTACACGCTCAACAACTTCACTCCAGCCGCCAACATATTCTATGCCAAAGTAAAGAGTGAGCGGAATACCGACAGAGAGAACTATAAACTGAACAATATCAGTCCAAACAACAGCTCTCATCCCTCCTATGGTTGAGTAGATGATAACGATGCTAAGACCTAAAATGATGCCAGTTGAGCGCTCTAGTCCTAGAAAAAGATTAAATATATATCCCATAGCGCCAATTTGAGCACCGAGTATTCCAGCACTTAAAATCACACCAAAAACACCCGCAAATATCCTAGATTCTCTTCCATAAGCCGGCTCCATTATGTCGCCTATAGATATGGCATCTGGGTAGTGCACTATATTTGGAGCGATGTACTTTGCTACCAAAATCTCTTTTAAGCTAAATCCCCAAAGCGCTACAATGTTTGAGATGCCAACCAAAAAAACCTTCTCAGCATTTCCCATAGAAAAGCCGCCACCTATAAAAGAGGCACTAAGAGTTGCAAAGATAGCCATAGTACCAAATGACTTTGAAGCCACAGCATAATCCTTGAAGTCTTTAACCCCGCGACCTGCCCAAATTCCGATAAGTAATACTATGATGAGATAGGAAAATATTATAATGCTTTGGGTAGTAAACATCCCTTTTTGCTCCATTTGAAAAAAATGGTTGTAGTATACTATTTATCTTGATTAAATCCAATTTTTATGAAGTAAAAAAATACTAAAGTTCACTTGCCCACTTGATGGCATCTAGCCCGTACTTTTCTCTAAGTTTATGTGTCTCTTGACTTAACTTTTTCATCCTTTGCTCATCCTCAAAACCTATGAGAGAGAGCTCTTTTTTAGAGTCTCTTGTAAAGCTCGAACAGTTGATGCTAAGCCTGATGGCGTGGAGTCTCTTGTGCGTGTCCGCCTCGTTAAAGAGGCTTAAGCAAAGAGAGTCAAACTTTTTTTCCGTAAAAACCTCGGCTTGTGAGATGTTTTTGTGTGAGCTTTGTCTCATCTCATAAGAGATGCTAAGATTAAAAACAGTCGGAATGACATCTAGTTTTAAGATAGCAAAACTTAGATGTCTGGCTAAGATATGAACTCTTCTTCTTAATTCATTTCTATCAAAGATTGGGTCAAAAGTTCTTGAGATGCCGATGGATTTTCTTTTATGCGTGGTTTTAATGTTCTCATCTGATAGTCCACAAACCCTTTTGTAAAGCTCTTTTGCGTAAGGTCCCCACGACTCAATGGTTCCGCGCCGCTGTTGTAGCTCTCCTAAAGTACGAATCTGAACAGAGTTTAACTTCTCCTGCATACTTTTACCGATGCCAGCAAACGCTTCAACAGGGATATTTTTTATAAAAGAGTCAACGTTCTGGGCATAGATAGTCTTGCATCCAAAGGGTTTTGCGCTTGAAGTGGCTAGCTTTGCGATGAAGCGAGTATTTGCCGCTCCAATGGAGACTGGAAGTTTTAACTCTCTTTTTATCTCATGTCTAAGGTTATCAATAAACTGCTCAACTTCATCATCTTCCACCCAACCAGACAAATCACCATAAAACTCATCGATGCTAGCTTGCTCGATAAGAGGGATTTTTGATTGTAAAAACTCATGAAGTTCATGAGAGAGTTTTTGATATAGAGACATATTTGGTGCTTTTATGATGAGATGCGGACAAAGCATCAAAGCCTCTCTTATGGTTATAGCGGTTTTAATCCCAAAAGAGCGAGCCTCATAAGATGAGGTAGTAAGAATCCCACGAACTCTTCCATCCTCATCCACAAAGGCGTTTAAATCATCGCTCTTCTCATAAGTTTTGTAAAAAGTGCTAACAAAAGAGCCAGAGTTCTCAAGGTTAACACTCTGCTTCTTTGCATCATTAGTAAATATCCGAGCATCGCTGCGCCCACCAATAGCCACAGGCAAACCCTCCAACGATGGTTCACTAATGCGAACGGCACTTACAAAAAAGCAGTCT
>NZ_JALNZY010000066.1 GCF_023229105.1 Sulfurimonas sp. | reverse complement strand
CGATAGTATCAACACTTGTAGTCAACATAAAAGCCCCACCAACCCCAAACAAAAAACCAAACCACAACAAAACCCCTATTTTACGACACTATCAAAAAAAACATCCAAAATCAAAACCCTTGTCAACCCCTATTACCTGCAAACCGCCAGCAAATGAAAGTATTTTTTATTTTCATTTTTTATCTGTTTTATGGTGCAAATAAAAATAAAAAACCTTTGAAAAGACCTATAGATAGATGTTTTTAAGAAATTTTGGCTGTATAAATCATGAGTGTTTTTACCTGCGGATTGTCAGCAGATTGCTAAGGATTTTATAAGATTTTAAGAAAAAAGAAATTTGCGGGGTGGGTAAAAAGGTGGCAAAAACACACAACACCACCGAAACTGAAACTTAACCGACACCCCCCCCACATTAAAACAACCTAGCAGCGCAAGATGCGGCAGCGTAAAGAGATTCGTTTGATAAATGTGCATATCTTTGTGTCATTTTGGCTGTTGAGTGTCCTAGTAGAACTTGGACTTCATAGAGACTTCTTTTGGCATTGACAAGCGCTGAGGCGTAGGTGTGCCTTAGGTCATGGATTCTTACATCTGCGAGATTTGCTTTTACTCTTGCAGAGTTCCATGAGTTGTAAAAAGTCGTGTAGGGTTTGTTTGTAGCCTTTGAGGTAAAGAGATATTCGCTCTCTTGAGGGATTTGCTTGTAAATCTTGTAGAGTTCGGGAGTTAGGGGGATAATCCTCTTTTTGCCGTTTTTTGTCGTGGGGATAATCCAGAGCATTTGTACCTCATCAAAATCTTCAAATTTGGCTTTTAGAAGCTCTCCTTTTCTTGCTCCTGAGAGTAGTAACATGGGGATTATGTACTTGAGATGTACATTTTCGCTCATTAGCACGGCATCTAAGAGTCGTTTTGTCTCGGCTTTGCTTAAAAATCTTTGTCTTTCGTTGTTCTCCTCAAAATGTTTTACTCCGCTTACTGGATTGTAGGGGGTTTTTAGGAGCTCAAACTCATACGCTAAACGATACGCTTGGGAGAGAAAAATGAGAAGCTTGTTTGCGGTGGCTGGCTTGAGTCTCTTTTTTTGCATCATCTCCGAATGCAGCTTCATGACATCAATTTTCTTTAGGCTCTGCATCGGGGTTGTGCCTAGAGTCGGGAGGATATGGTTTTTAAAGATGCTCTCATTTGTATCATGGCTTTTGACATGTTTTTGAACATATGGGAGGTAATACTCTGTAAAAAAATTTGCTAGTGTAAGAGCACCTGATTTCTCTGCCATGATGGAGGCTACATCACTTGAGAGTTGTCCTTTTTTTAGGTTTAAAATGATTTTTCTTGCTTCACTGGCACTGAGTATCTCTGCGCTGCCTATCTTTCTCATGGTGCGACGAGAGTTTTTAGAGTAGGAGTAATAGAAGGTTTTTGTCTGAGTGTTTCTAACTTCTAAGATAAAACCGCTTAACTTCTCATCATAATAGACCTCTTTTGCCTTTGCTTGATTGCAGGTAATTTTTGAGACGAACTTGTTGGTTATGCTTGCTTTTGGCATGGTGGTTCCTTTTTGAAAATATAAGGAAATTTGGTGAGGAGGTTGCTTCGTTTTGCTAAAAAAAGGGAAAATTGAAGCCAAAGAGAAGCAGATGAGTAAATGTAGAGTAAAAATTAACTCTTGACACTCTCGATTTTTTGACAGATTTCGGTCATGATATACTCAAGTTTTTGTGCTTTTTCGTAATAGGTTAGGAATGGTTCGACCCAGTTTGGTATAGCTAGAGGTTTACCATTCCGCTTTACTCCCCAATTGTTGATTGTCGAATATGGAACTTTACAAATTTCAGAAAAATCTTGCTTTGATATTTTTAATTCTTTTAATCTTGCAATGAAGATTTCTTTTGTCATGTAATGCCTTTAATCGTATATTTGGATAATTTTATCATAAGATATACTGATTTAATATGCTCAGTCTTGACATAATATGTGTAATAGTATATAATTGAAATAAAAAACACTAATATACATAAACAAAAAGGCTTCACAATGTCCCAAAAATCATACGATAAAGCTCTTTTTAGATTGTTGTCGATTATTTTGATGCTTGCTAAAGATGAGAGACCTACTATCTCTTCGTTGGCGGAGGAGTTTAATGTCTCACAAAGAACGATTCAAACAGATGTCTATACAAGGTTGTACGGGTTTAATATCACAAAAGATAAACTAGGCCGGCTTGTTTTTGGAGAGATGTTTGATATGTTCGACGGGATTGAGGTTTTGTCTCAAAAGGCAAAGATGAGAAGGTAGAGAGGGTTTAAATGTGTCGTCGGATTGTATTGGATAAAGAATTGGTGGAGCTGTGGAGAATCGAACTCCAGTCCGAAACCACGCTACTCCTAACGTCTACATGTTTAGTAAAGTCGTTTAAGTTTAATCTTGCTTCACACAACTTGCAAAGCTACGCAAGACGAGCCTCTAAGGTTCGTTTTACGCTCGAGACAGACGTAAAATATATCTACATAATGGTTATACTTCGAGTCCTAGCTATCTAGAGTCACTAGGTGAAGCAGCCCACCTCTTGCGAGGGGTCAAAACTTATGCTACTGCGTAAGCTGGGCGGTAATTTGTATTGTTTGCGTTTAAGCAAGTTGAGCCGCGTAACGGAAATGCTCAGTCCGACATGCAATTAGAAGCTACTTGATCCCGTCGAAACCAGGTCAGCCCCATGAGTGAAATTATATCCAATATTTATATACAGATAGTAAAGAAAATAGACTACACGATTACTACACGTTAAAAATTATATACTGCAAAAAAAGGAGTAAGAGTATGAAAAAGTTTATAGCATCAACACTGTTGTGTGCGAGCCTCTCTTTTGCAGGCGGTTTTATGGATATGGGAATGAGCGGTGACTTACATGTGATGCTCTCAAGCGAAAAGGTGCTCAGCCAAGGGCAAAACAAAATCAAAGTGGAGCTTAATAAAGGCTCGCATGATGGGGCGAGTATCGTGGCTAAGGATGTTCGTGTTAAATTTTTTATGCCTGAGATGCCGGGAATGCCTTTTATGGAATCTAAAAATATTTGTAAAAAAGTACAAAATTATTTTGAATGTGATGTCAATTTTGCTATGGATGGAACCTGGCAGTATCAAGTTTTTATCAAAGATGAGCAGGGCAAAGATTATAAATACAAAGGCAGTGTCAATCTAGGACAAGCTTCATCGTCGCATAATCACTAAGGAGATTTGCATGAAAATTTTAACTCTTTTTTTAGCTCCGCTACTATGTTTTAGTGCGGAGTTTAGCGAGGTATTTGAAAAGGCAGTGCTAAAGTCACCTCTTTTGCGTGCAAAACAAGAAAAGATTTTAGCATCACATGAGGCTATCAGGGGTGAAGTAGTATATAAAAATCCAGTTATCTCAATAGGTGCCAACGACTTGCTCTTAAATGAGAATTTTTTAAAAAGAGATATTGAACCTATGCAAACGCTCTTTATAGGAATCTCTCAGGAGTTTGAAACATTTGGCAAGCTTGAAATTAAAGAGGCAATACTTAGAGCTGATACTCTTATTTTGGAGTATGAGTTAGAAGATTTGAAGCTGGATTTGTACAAAAAAATGCTCTTAGCTGTAGATAAGATAGCTACATTTTTAACTCTTTTAGACTCTTTAGAGCAAAAAAAAGCCAATCTTGAGATATTGCAAAACTACTATGAGGGTAGCATTGACATTGAAGATGGGTTTAAAAAAAGTGTTTCGTTGCAAAAAAATATCTTTCTAGTAGAAGATAAGATTTTGGAGCTTCAAGAGAGCGTACAAAAGGCAAAAAATGAGTTTAGATATCTAGCAAATCAGGATTTTACCGATGTGCAAAAAGTGCAAATCAAGGAAGAGTTCTCTAAAGAAGAGATAAAAAAATCCCCAAAATATAAAATTTTAGAGCTAAAGAGTAAGCAACTAGAGATTATTGCAAAACTTCAGCAGAGAAATAAATACTCAAATATCACTCTCTCTGCTAGCTACAACCATCGTGATAAGTTTGATGATTATCTCTCTGTGTCAACATCTTTTGCGCTGCCGATTTACGGTAGAGAAGATGCAGAGGTTAAAAAGACGCACTATCTAAAGCAAGAGAGCGCCCAAAACACGCAGAACTACTTGCAAAATACTATTATGCTTTTTGATAATAATTATGAAAGAGTAGAGTATTTGAGTAAAAGAGTTCAAAACCTTGATGCAATCATAGAGAGGTATAAAGAGCTACGAAAGTATGATAATGCAAATATCAGAAACAGCATTACGCTTGAGAAAAATATAGAAAATGAAAATCTACTGCTTGATTTAGAGGTAGAGAAATTAAAATATAAACTAGAGATAAGAACTGCTCTCTTGGAGCTTTTTTATCTAACGAAAGAGAGTCTATGATGAAAACGCTACTTTTAGTTCTTTTAATTTTTACTTTAGCACATTCAAAAACATTTGAGCAGGCTTTTAATGTTCAAAGTATTAAGCCAAAGATGCAGATGCAAAAAATAACCCAAAGCTATTATGCAACAACCTCTTATGATGAGCAAAAGATTTATGAACTAGTGTTGCGCTTTGATGGAAATATTGAAAATCTTGATGCAAACGAGCTTTATAAGAGCGTTAAAAAGGGGCAGAGACTATTTGATATCTACTCAAAAGAGATATATACCTTGAAAAAAGAGCTTGAGAGTACAAAAAATCTTCAAACGCTAAATGCAACAATTCTTCAGAAGTTAAAGCTCTATGAAGTTAATCAAAAAGCAATCACTTCTCAAGATGCGGCTATCCCTTTTTATAGCAAATACAGTGGGAAAATCATCCAGAAAAATATTTACGAAGGCTCTTATGTCAAAGCGGGCACAACCCTTTTGAAGATTGTGGATGACTCCTCGATGTGGGTTATTGCAAAGGTGTATCAAAAGGATATGGAGTTTGTGCAAGAGGGCATGAGCGCACTTATTGATGTGGAGGGCTTAAGTGAACCTATAGTTGCAAAAGTAGAGAAAATTTATCCGAAAATAAACAAAGAGGATTTGACCTTTGATGTCAGGATGGATATTAAAAATCCAAATTTTAAAATATTTCCAGATATGTTTGCAAAAGTGAGTTTTAGCAAAAAACTAAGCTCAGCGCTCACGCTTCCAAAAGATGCCGTAATAAAAAGAGCAGATAAGTTTTATGTCTTTGTAAAAATCTCTGCAAGCCAATATGAACCCAAAGAGGTAGGAGTTAAGTACATCGGCGGGTACTACCAAATACTTCACGGCGTAGATGAGAGCAGCGAAGTAGCACAAAATGCGCTCTTTTTGCTTGATAGCGATGCTCTAACAAACGGCTCATATATGAGTGAAGAGTGGTAATGAGATGATTGAGAAGATTATAGGTTATAGTGCAAAAAATATATTTTTAGTTCTTATACTCTCTGCTTTATTAACGGGTTTGAGTCTTTATAGTCTTAAGCATATCTCACTTGATGCCCTGCCGGACCTCTCACCCCCGCAGGTAATTCTTCAAGTCTCTTACTCTGGGCAGTCACCTAAAATCATAGAAGAGCAAGTATCCTATCCGCTTATAAGCTCCTTGATGTCGTTGCCAAACATTAAGACTATCAGGGCGATGAGCAGTTTTGAAAACGGACTTATATATATCATCTTTAAAGACGATACGGATATATATGATGCAAGAAGCAGGATACTAGAGCAGCTCTCCTCCATCTTGCCGACTCTGCCATCAAATGCAAAAGTGAGCATGGGACCAGATGCAACGGGCGTTGGTTGGGCGTATCAATATATACTAAAATCAGACAAACTTAATCTTGCCGAGCTAAGGGATTATCAGGATTATTACTTAAAGTATGGACTATTGGGGGTTGATGGTGTCAGCGAAGTTGCGGCAGTAGGTGGCTTTGTAAAAAATTATCAGCTACTTGTAGATCAAGATAAGATGGTTAAATATAACATCGGAATCAATGAAATAACAAAAGCTCTAAAAAATAACAATCAAGATATTGGCGGCGGCATTATTTTACAAAACGGCTATGAAAATATTATTCAAGCTCGCGGATATGCCACAAGTATTGAGGATATATTAAACATTACACTCAAGGTAAACGGCGTAGTTCCTCTAAAGCTTAGAGACATAGGAGAGCTCTCTTTAGTGCCACAACCACGACGCGGAGTTGCCGAGTTTAATGGAGAGGGCGAAGTAGTAGGCGGCATCGTCTTGGTGCGTTATAAAGGGAACACCTATGAGGTAATAAAAAAGATAAAAGCCAAAATCGACTCCCTAAGGAGCGCAGATGTAGAGATAGTTACTGCTTATGACAGAAGTAAGCTAATTGAGAGAGCTATATATACACTTAAAAATACGCTGATTGAAGAGTCCATTATTGTTATTATCATTATAGCTCTGTTTTTATTTCATTTTAGGAGTGCTTTGGTTGTTATTATCGTGCTTCCGCTAACTGTTTTACTTAGTTTTTGGCTTATGAGCCTTTTTAATATAGGTTCAAATATTATGAGCTTGGGGGGGATTGCCATCGCGATAGGGGCTATGGTAGATGCTTCCATCGTCATGATAGAAAATGCCCATAAGCATCTCAGCAAAAGTGACGGCTCAAAAAGCAGGATTGAGATTATTATCGACTCCTCACAGCAGGTTGGTCGTCCTATCTTCTTTGCTCTTATCCTTATTGTCGTCTCCTTTTTTCCTATTTTTGCACTAGAAGGGCAAGAAGCTAGGCTCTTTTCACCTCTTGCTTATACAAAAACGTTTGCGATGCTAATAGGTGCACTTCTCTCCATTACTTTAGTGCCGGTTTTGATGATACTGTTGATAAAAGGAGAGATTAAAAAAGAGGAAGAAAATTTTATAAACCGCTTTTTTACATTTTTATATACTCCTGTGCTAAAATTATTTTTAAAGCTAAAATATCTTGTTATTGTTTTGGCTTTGTCTGCCATAGCGTATATCTACCCTCTTTACAATTCGCAAAAATGGGAGTTTATGCCGCTTTTAAATGAGCAGGACTTTATGTATATGCCCGTTACTCCATACGGAATTAGTGTTGAACTTGCTAAAGAGTTGACTCAAGAGACAAATAGGATTATAAAAAGCTTTCCCGAAGTTGATACTGTCTTTGGCAAGGCAGGTCGTGCAAATACGGCAACAGACCCCGCTCCTCTTGCTATGATAGAGAGTATCATCACATTTAAAGATGAATCCCTTTGGAGAGAGGGGATGACTTATGAGAAGCTTATGCTAGAGATGAACAAAGCGCTTGAAGTTAAAGGACTTATCAACTCATGGACATACCCGATACGAGGCAGAATAGATATGCTCTTAACGGGGATTCGCACGCCTTTGGGGATAAAGCTTTACGGGGATGACAATAAAATGCTAGAAGATATATCCTCACAAATAGAGCAGAAACTAAAGACAACCCCGCTCACACTGAGTGTTTCTGCAGACAAATCAAACAGCGGCTATTTTTTAGATATTGAGATAAAGCAAGATGCTCTCTCAAGATATGGTCTCTCAAAGCAGGAGATACTAGATGCTATCTCCTTTGGAGTAGGCGGATTGAGTGTGGGTACCTTTATAGATGGGCTCAAACGCCATCCTATCTCAATGAGAGTTGATTCAGATCAAAGGGATGATATAGATAAGATTAAAGCGCTAAAGGTTAAAACAAAATCAGGATTTTTACCTATAGAGATGTTTGCAGATATAAAATATACAGAGGGTCCAAGCGTTATAAAGAGTGAGAAAGGGATGAAAGTCTCCTTTGTTTATATCACGCCAAAGAGCGGGGTAAGCGTGGATGAGTATAAAAAAGAGGCGAGAGCTCTTTTAGAAAATATCAAACTTCCAAAGGGTTATTACTATGAGTTTGCAGGGCAAAGCGAGTATCTCGAATCTGCAAAAGAGAGACTCGGTTTTATAGTTCCTATAGTGGTTCTTACTATTTTTGTACTTATATATTTTGCGCTGGGGGATTTTAGAAACTCGCTTATTGTCTTTTTAACCCTGCCCTTAGCTGTTCTTGGAGGGTTTTTATATATAGATTATCTCGGATTTAATCTCTCTGTAGCCGTAATAGTCGGCTTTTTGGCTCTGCTAGGGATTGCGGCGGAGACGGCTATTGTCATGATAATCTATCTTGATGAGGCGGCAAAAGAAAAAAATATACCATTTAAAGAGGCAGTGCTTAGAGGCGCCGCAGGACGCTTAAGACCAAAACTGATGACTGTTTTTGCAATTCTTGGCGGACTTGTTCCTATTATGTACATAGATGGAGTCGGAAGCGAGGTCATGCAGAGAATTGCAGCGCCTATGATAGGCGGAATAGTGACTTCTGCAATTTTAACGCTGCTAATCATCCCTGTTTTATACTCTCTAAGAAAAAGAGTGTAAAATACTCAAATGAATATTTTACTACTTGAAGATGATATTATTTTATCGGAAATTCTTAGCGAGCATCTGAGTGAAAAAGGGTACTTCGTATCAGCTGTTTATGATGGAGAGGAGGCTTATGAGAAACTGCTCTCTAAGCGATATGATTTGATGCTCCTTGATATAAATGTGCCGCTTTTAAATGGTTTTGAGCTATTAAAACTCCTAAAAGAGCAGCATGTTACTACCCCTGCCATTTTTATCACTTCGCTTGATTCTGCACATGACTTAAAAAAAGGTTTTGATTTGGGGTGTGATGATTATCTCAAAAAACCATTTGAGCTTTTAGAGTTAGACGCAAGGATAGAGCATCTTATAAAAGTGCATAATATGGATGCCGCACATATAAAAATTGACTCACAAAATTATCTTGACATAAGCACATACGAGCTTGTTAAAAACGGACAAAGGACAAAAATCTCTAAAAAAGATTTTGAAATTATTAGATATTTTTCCTCGCAAAAAGATAGAATTGTCTCCCATGAGGAACTTATTGCAAATATCTGGTTTGAGAGCGAAGTGCCAAGTGATGCAACGCTAAGAACCTATATAAAAAATGTAAGGGCATATCTAGGCAAGGATTTTATAACTACCATCAAAGGAGTCGGCTATAGAGTTAACATCTAGTGAAAAAAAGTCGTTTTACGGTTTTTTAGGACTTTATCTTAGTTCATCAATCTTTCTTATCCTCTTTATTGCCGTTAGTTTTTACAGCTATGAATCCTCAAATATTATCTCCATGAAAAAAGAGAAGATGCAAAATTTAGCACTAACTCTCTCCTCTAAAATTATCTCCTCCTATATGCACTCAGAGCCGCTGCAGGTAGAGAACATTCCTGGGTATGAAATCACGCTTTATGATGAAGATAGAGCGCTTATATCTGGCTTTGATATACAAA
Source organism: Sulfurimonas sp. (assembly GCF_023229105.1). Lineage (GTDB taxonomy): Bacteria > Campylobacterota > Campylobacteria > Campylobacterales > Sulfurimonadaceae > Sulfurimonas. The sequence continues at coordinate 1,681 of NZ_JALNZY010000066.1, read as the reverse complement.
ATGTTCCGCTAAAACAGGGGTTTTATGCAGATGAGGGGTTTGAGTATTTCATAGACCTAAGCCCGCAACTTCATCATGGCGTGAAGTACCTGATACTTAAGAGCAAAAAAACAGACAAAGAGATTTTAAAACTGCTTCAAGAGATACTCCTCGTTGCTCTTTTCTCAGTTGCTCTTATAGCGGTTGTTGGCTATCTTTTATCTAAAATGTTTTTAAAACCGATACAAAATGAGAGAGTAAAGCTAGACAAATTTATAAAAGACTCAACGCATGAGCTAAACACTCCCATCACTGCGATACTTATGAGTATAGAGAGGCTAAAAAAAGAGAATATAGATGAGAAGATTTTAAAAAGAGTGGATATCAGCGCAAAAAGAGTGCAAAAAATCTACTCCGATTTGACATATCTGCTGCTTGAGAGCCAACATCAAAATATAAAGCAGCTCGATATACGAAAAATCATAGAAAATGAACTCTCTCTTTATGAGGATTTGGCGTTAAAAAAATCTATCTCTATCCATAAGGAGCTGCAAGAGAGCACCTTAACTATTGATGAAGTAAGTGCTCAGAGGCTCTTTGGCAACTTAATATCAAATGCTATAAAATACAACAAACATGGCGGAGAGATAAAGCTAAAGCTAACAGCCGATAAGTTTAGCATCAGCAATAGCGGCATTGGTATAGCAAAAGAGCAGCAGAGTAAAATTTTCGAGAGGTTTTATAGAGCTAATGAACATGAGGGCGGGTTTGGCATAGGTTTAGATATCGTAAAAAGAGTTTGTAGCAAATATAAGATTGAGATTGAGATAGACTCAAAAAGCGGTTTAACGACGGTTAGTTTGGTATTTTAAGGTGGTGCCGACACGAGGATTTGAACCCCGGGCCTGCTGATTACAAATCAGCTGCTCTAGCCAACTGAGCTATGTCGGCGGAAATAGAGTGGAATTTTATCTCATTAACCTTTATTAAAACTGATTTTATGTACAATTCGCGCCATGAAAAGAGAAATTACAGCAAAAACATTTACACCGATTTATGATGAGCTTGAAGATAGATTGAGATTTGTTATAAATTATCAAGATATGCAAAACAGAGTTGATTTTATGATAACAAGAAGTTTTATCATAAATCTTATCTCCACTGCCGAGGAGTTTATGACAAAACATTACGGTACTGTCGATTTTCAAAGTGTGCCCACACAAGAGAATAAAAAAGATTCAGAGAATCAAAAAAATGAAGAGAGTCAAGAAAATAAAGATAATGTTATATCAAAAACAGATAGTGTAAATCTAGAGCTCCTAAAAACGAGTGAAGAACTCCTACTAGAGGTTAATTTTTCCTTCGACATAAATTCAAAACATACCCTTTTAACACTAAGCTCTAAAAATATAACAGCCAAAGCAGATTTGGATGGTTTTATGCTTTTGCAAGTATTTCAAGTGATGAAATCTGCCATACCCTTTATAAAGTGGGGAATATCTTACAATTTTTAGACATAACATCATATTTTAAATTGAACTCTCTATTTAATTCAAAAACTAGATTCCGTGTCAAGCACGGAATGACGACAGGACACGGAATGACGGAACATACGTAATCCTAAACAAACAAGCTGCCAGCCTGAACAAACAAGTCGTCATCCTGAACAAACAAGTCGTCATCCTGAACAAACAAGTCGTCA
>NZ_JALNZY010000065.1 GCF_023229105.1 Sulfurimonas sp. | reverse complement strand
CAGTCGCAAACATCTTTAAAATATGTTTCATACATTGATGATGCAAAAAAATATATGAAAATCATAGACGAAATTGCGCTTCACGAAAGCATCTCTGATGCAGATAAAGCAAAAATAAAAATGATTTGTGAGATTATGCTTAGTGCTTATGTTAAATTAGCACCAAGTGTTATTACAGATAATGAACTTATAAAGCTCTCAGCTGAGTATCATAAAAAATTTGAGAAGCTACTTGAAAAAATCAATCGAAGCTAAAAAGAGAGAGTTTCTGCTCTATCTTGAGGAGATAAGAGGCTACTCTGACTTGACTATTAAAAGTTATGATGAATCTTTGAGGGAGGCATTTTTATATATTGAGATAATTCAAGAGGATAAACATACTCTTTTAAACCTTATGTCATATCGCATAAAAATCTCCTCGCTTAATCCAAAAACAATCAGTAAAAAACTAAGTGCAATCCGCTCTTTTGCCGAGTATCTAAATGATAACGGCATGAGAGTTATTTTAAAAGCAGACGATAGCATTAAAGTTGCAAAAACTTTGCCAAAACCGATATCGCATGAGCATATAGTTGAAGCGTTGTCGCTCTGTGGATTAAAGGAGAAACTTGTTGTAACGCTCCTTTACACTCTTGGTCTTAGAATCTCTGAATTGACATCTTTAACTATAGATAACATCTCCAATAAATGGGTAAGAGTTATAGGAAAAGGTAATAAACAAAGAGATATTCCACTTTTGGCAAATACAAAAGAGTTGTTAGATGAGTATTTAGATATATCGGTACAAAAAAAGTTTGTTTTTGAGAAAAATGGCGAAAAATTAAGCCAAAACAGTCTAAGATATATAGTTATAAATGTCTTTAGCAGGGTAGGATTAAAAGTCACGCCTCATCAACTCAGGCACTCTTACGCATCGGGTCTTTTAAACGGCAGGGCTCCAATAGCTGACGTTAGCGAGTTGTTAGGACACTCATCTATGGCGACTACACAAATATATACAAAATTGGGCAGTGCATTGAAACAAGAAAACTACAATTTAGCACATCCGCTTTGCGGAGTTGATGAATTATGATTGGCAAGTTTTTAGAAACTTTATATACAAAAGTTTTTATAAATATTATTGTTGAAAATTCGCAGACAGTAGTGTATGTAGAGGAGTGCTCCAGAAATGAGGTGTTGCAGAGTACACATAAAGTTTTTGAAACTACTTCGATAAACTCGAAAATGCAAGATTTTATTCGTGCATTTTTTAAACAAACCCCTTTTTATTATGTATCAATTTTAGACAAGTCGTCAAATCAGGGGGCAATTCCTACCTGCACGGTTAGTGAAATGGGAAAATATTGCGATATTAACTCTTCTGAATATATATGTTTCTCAGAGCATTGGGCTTACTACACTTCAGAGTATGATTTAGAGGCTATAAAACATGAGTACAGAAGTATTGGACTTGATTTTATTTTCTCCCCCTTTGCGTTAATGGCAACTTTTTTTAAAGATAAAATAGGCAGTACATTAGCAATGTTCGTTTTGGTTGAAGACAGCTATATCTCTTTTAGCATTTTTGACAAATCTAGGTTACTGTACGGGGAATATCTAGATATGCAGCATCATAAAGATGATGAGGAGATGCTGATAGATTCATCACTTGAGTATGAAGATGATACTTCACTCGGTATCGATGGCATCGACTTAGAAGATATGAGTATAGAGGATGACGTTGTTAGTTTTGATGATTTTGCAGACATTGAAGATTTAGATAGCGATAACAGTATGGATGAATTTTCTGAGATACAAGAAATTCACGAGAATATAGAACATGAGGTAGATATCTCAACTGAGGGTTTTAATGAGGATTATCAAAGATTTTCATTAATACAGAGTGCTCTTAAGACTTTTTATAAAGATCCAAAATATGAGAGCCAATTTATAGAGACTATTTATATAGCTGATGGAGCACGGGTAAGTTCAGATTTAAAGAGTTATCTTGAGGAGGAGATGTTCTTAAATGTATATGTTAGAAAAATAGATTTAGGCGTTGTTCTATGTGAGATGGCAAAGGCAGAGGTAAATGAGATATAGTTACATAAAGCCTAGAGCAAAAACTATCTTTACAAAAGATATACAGCTGCTTTTTACTTTCTTTGGTGTTACTATCTTTATGCTTTTTAGTACGTATGCTTTTTTACTTTTTAGAGATTATAGATTTACGCAGGAGATGCAAGATATTAAAGAACAGAAAAATCAGCTTAGTATAAATATTTCAAAAATTAACAAGCAGATTGCAGTTGCACAGAAACAGAGCCTCTTAGCGGAGAAAATTTTTACAAAAAACAGTGTTTTAAAAGATAGCATAAATAATCTATTTGATTTAGTTCCAAGTAGAATAACACTCTCAGAGGCAAAAATAATGCAAAATGGACTTATCCTTTATGGCATTACACCAAATAAAGATGTTTACAATTTTATGCTCCAAGCACCGCTTAGATCAATATTTCATAGAACTTACAGTAGCTTTTATCCGGCTGATAATGGCTGGCTAAGATTTGTATCTACCAACTATATAGATGAGGAGGAGTTAAGTAGTGAAAATTAATTTCTCAAGACAAAATATCTATCTGCTCGTGATGACTATGTTTTTACTTGTGTTTGTTTTGGTATTTTCATTTGCCGTTTTGATTCCTAACGGTAAAGAGTACAGAGTAAAAAGGGTTGAATTAAAAAAAGAGAATATTGGGCTAAAACAGCTGAGCAATTTTTCTATTGAAAAAGAGGTTATACTTCAAAAACTTCAAAGCGATAATTTACATGTTATAAAAGCATTTGGAACTGAGTTTAATGCTCAAAGATTTGAGAAACAGCACAAATTATTTTTTAGCTCCCTTAGTATTATAAAAATGAATAAAGCTGAGGAGGAAGAGGGATTTAGCGTATATGAAGTAAACACTACCTCCGAGATTAGCTCGCCGAAAAGTTTTTACAACTTCCTAGATGCCGTGAACAAAAGCGACTGGATTATAGCGGTAAATTTTCCTATAAACTTCAAAAGAGACGGGGAGATGATTAGCTCATCTTTTACTATGAAGGTCTATAATAACAAAGAGTCAAACGCTACTGAGTAGCTCTTTTATCTTTAAAAAAGCATCAGAATTTTTATAGAGATAGGGTCGTAGTTTGGGGTTGATTTTTAAAATTCTGCAGACATCTTTAAACTTTTTATCCATCTTAGGCATCTCTTTTTCATAAGGCAGGATAAAAACTAAATCCCTTTCTTGATTTACAATAAAACGTCTTCCCACAATAGCAATAGAGTTATTTTTTAAAACTTCTCTCTCGCTTGCACTCAACATATAAAGTTTTGACTTGAGATATTTGTCAATCATAAAGATATCCGCCCTTTGATTCTGTGAGCTTTTAAAGTATGCAAAACTGCCAATACTCTTTAGTTCTATCTCTTCAATAAGTTCCGCTCTATCTTCATCTATATATGCGAAACTTTTTTTGATTCCACTTAGATATTTTTCTAAAAGAGGCAAAGAGTAGTTGTGTCTAAATGCATTTCTTTTGATATCCTCATCAAGATTGCTTTCATCTTCAAAGTATATTTTTTCATTCGCATGAAGGTAGGCTAAAAGCTCTTTTTTATCCAGATGAAGAAGAGGGCGCACGAGAGTGTAAAAATTTCTCTTATCAATACTCTGCATACCTGCTATTTCAGCACATCCAGCACCTTTGCAAAACTGCATAAGCATCCATTCAAATCTGTCTCCGAGATGATGCGCCGTGAGAAGATTTTCATACCCATGTTTAGTGATTAGCTCCTCAAAAAATTTGTATCTAATCTCTCTGGCTTTTGCCTCAAAGTTATTCTCAAACTTTAAAGCATTTAAGACGTGGCACGTGAGGTGATGCTCTTTGGATAACTCTCTTGCATACTCTACCTCTTGCTTACTCTGTTTCCTGATGCCATAATCTACTATTGCAATATCAAAAGGGATGTCGTTTTTTAAAAGGAGAAAAAACAGAGCGGTAGAGTCCGCCCCGCCGGAGAAGGCTAAGAGATTTTTTTTATCTTTTAGTTTTAGGAGTATTTTGTTTTCAAGCATTCTCTACGGTAGCAGTTAAAATATTGCCGACCATGCCCGTGATTTTGGCTCTGTATATTTTAGTAAACTCAAGCTCTTCATCTACAGTTCTATCATTTACGTAAATTTCGCCGTCAATTTCAGGTGCCCAGATAAGCTCCTTTGCACTTAGGAGATACTCATGCTCGTCACTCTCAGCATCTATGATTATTTCAACATTTTTGCCAATTCTGCTCTTGAGTGATTTTTCCATAGCTTCTGAAGCAATCTTGCCTAAAATCTCGGCTCTTTTGTTGATGGTTTTTGCAGGTATTTTCTCGCTCATCTCATGTGCGGGTGTAGTCTCTTCATCGGAGTATGCAAAGACATTGATACGGTCAAAGCCGAACGTAGATGCAAACTCACACATCTCCTCAAACATCTCCTGCGTCTCTCTTGGATGACCGACAATGAAGCTTGTGCGCAAAAACGACTCTGGAAGCGACTTCATGTACTCTAGTAGTTCAAGTGTTTGGCTCTTGCCAAATCCTCTTTTCATGATGCGCAACATCTCATCGTTTATATGCTGAATTGGCATATCAAAATAGTTATGAAAAATCTTGCTTTTTGCTATGTTTTTTAAAAGTGAAATAGTTGTAGTTGAGGGATACAGGTAAAGAATTCTTGCACTTTTTACACCTTCGATAAGCTCTATCCTCTGTATCAGCAAACTAAGCCCATCTTTGATGTTGTGATCTCTCAAAAAGGAGCTGCTGTCTTGTGAGACAAAAGAGAAGTCATAATACCCTTTAGCAACAAGTCCTTCAACCTCTTTTGCAATTGAGTCTAGGCTTCTGGAGTTTAACTTCCCTTTAAATGACGGAATAGCGCAGAAACTGCACATCTGGTTACACCCTTCTGAGAGTTTTATGTAGGCATGATAGGTTGATCCCGTTACAACACGCTCGGCACCGTCAATAAGATATACCGCTTCAGAGAATCTGCTTTTTTTCTCAATCAAAAGTTCATCAATTTTGTCATAATCGCCGACTCCGGTAAAGATGTCAACTTCGGGCATATCTTTAGCCAGTTCAGATTTATATCTCTCGCTTAAGCATCCTGCCATAACCAAAACAGAGTCCTCTTTTCGCGCGTTATGAAGATTTAAAACCGTGTTTATAGATTCTTGTTTTGCCGCATCAATGAAACCGCATGTATTTACAATGATTACATCTGCTTCACCTTGATTATCAGTGAGTTCAAAATTTTGAAGTTTACCCATCATAACTTCAGTGTCAACTAGGTTTTTTGTGCATCCAAGAGATACGATATGAAGTTTATTGCCCATTAATTCCACTTTTAAATATTTTTCGTATTATAACTAAAGGAGGCATAAAGTATAATTTTGTCATGAAAATATATGATGTTTTAATACTTGGAGCTGGTGCCAGCGGACTTATGTGCGCTTCAAATTTAAAAAGAAGACTTAGTGTTGCTCTGGTGGAGGGCAATAGCAAAATAGCCCAAAAACTAAAGATATCCGGTGGCGGAAAATGCAACATAACAAACGTGCACTTAAGTAGAGATAATTACGACGGCGACAAAGAGTTTATATTTAATGTGTTTGAGAGTTTCTCAAGAGATGATTTGCTTAATTATCTTCATGCAAATGGCGTTGAGCCAGTAATTCGTAAAAATCGTTACTACTTCTGCAAGGAGTCATCCGAGGAGATTATTAAGATTTTAAAGAAAGCTACCAAACATGTGGATATGCACTTAAATAACGATATTTTGTGGGTAAAAAAAGAGGGTAATATCTTTGAGATAAAAACCCAAACCGAACTCTTAAGAGCTAAAAGAGTAGTTGTTGCAACGGGCGGTAAAAGTTATAAAAATCTCGGTGCAAGCGATATTGGACTCGAAATCGCAAAGAGTTTTAACATAAAGACAAAAGAGTTTACTCCTGCTCTTGTGGGGCTTAGTCTTCAAAAAGAGCAGTTTTGGATGAAGGAGCTTAGCGGACTTAGCTGCTTTGTGAGTATAAAAGTTGGCGAGAGAGTTTTAAAAGAGGAGCTTCTTTTTGCACACAAAGGCATAAGCGGACCAGCTGTTTTGTCTGCATCCCTTTATTGGCAAAAGGGAAACATAGCGATAGATTTTTTACCAGATAACGATATTTTAAAGCTTATAAAAGGGAGTAAAAAACTTCTAAGTTCCGTAATTCCACTTCCAAAAAGACTCTCAAAAGCTCTTTTGGAAGCTTTGGATCTAGAAGATGTGGAGTGTAAAAAAATCTCTTCAGATATGAAGCAAAAGTTACAAAAGATACATAACTATGAGTTTGCACCTGCTGGAAATTTCGGTTTTAGTAAAGCCGAAGTGTGCCGTGGCGGAGTCTTGAGCGAAGAGTTAAACCCATACAGCATGGAAGTTTTGGACGTAAAAGATTTATACTTTATAGGCGAAGTAGTCGATGCAACGGGAGAACTTGGCGGGTATAACTTCCAGTGGGCTTTTAGCAGCGGCTATGTCTGCGCAAAAGGTATAAACGACGCTACTCTTTGAGTTTCTTTTCCATATACTCTTTAAGTATGGGTGCTTGAGAATGCTCTGTATCTTTTGCCCCATAGACGAGTGTGACTCTTTTATGTTGTTGTAGTAGGTTTATAAACTCTTCTACTATTTCAGGATTATTATCAAGCTCCTCTATATAACGCTCTTTAAATTTATCCCATTTTAAAGGGTCATGAGAGAACCATTTTCTTAGAAGTGTACTAGGCGAAATATCTTTGAACCAAAGATCTATATTTGCAGCCTCCTTGGTTACTCCTCTTGGCCAGATTCTATCAACAAGAATTCTAAACCCGTCATCTTTTTTTGAAGTTTCATAAGCGCGTTTAATCAAAATAGTCATCTCATTCTCCTTAATTATGTCTCACTTTTATTGTAGAAAAATAGGTCTCTGATAATTGTAACAAACAAAATATAAAAAAGAGAGAGATTGGAAAAGAAACTGTGTAAACCGACCTCTTATTTATAAATCACTTAGTGTCTTATAGTTAGTTTATGCTCCTTGATTTTGTTTATCAAGTTCGCTATAAATGATGTCTTTTTCTCTTCGTCTGCTATTGATTTTGTAGCTTTTAGATTAAAGAGTTCCATCTTTTTGTCAAGATAGCTAGTGTTTAGATTTCCTGCAATAAAATCCGCATCTTTTACGATTTCTCTATGAAGTGAGAGGTTTGTAATAACGCCGTCTATGTAAAACTCATCCAACGCTCTTGATGCTTTTTTGACCGCACCCTCCCAGTCAAGTGCCCAAACTATGAGTTTTCCTACCATCGAATCATAATTTGGCGGGATTGTGTAGCCGGTATAAACGCTTGAGTCGAGTCTTACCCCCGGACCTCCAGGAGTTATGTAGTTTGTAATTGTGCCTATTGAGGGCATAAAGTTGTTTTGAGGATTTTCTGCGTTTATTCTAAACTCTATCGCATAGCCTCTGAAATTTATCTCCTCTTGAAGATATTTGAGTTTATCGCCCTCTGCAATCTCTATCATTCGCTGGATAATATCAATCCCTGAGATAATTTCAGTCACGGGATGCTCAACTTGAACTCTTGTGTTCATCTCTATAAAGTATATGTTGTCGTTCTCATCAAGTAGATATTCCACTGTTCCGACACTCTCATAGCCTAGTTTTAGCATCGCTTTTGTAGAGATTCTATATAACTCTTTTCTTGCTTCGGGCTTCAGTCTAGGCGAGGGTGCAATTTCGATTACTTTTTGATGTCTTCTCTGGATAGAGCAGTCTCTCTCGCCCAAATGCACAACATTTCCATATTTGTCCGCTACTATTTGGATTTCAATGTGTCTTGGATTTTCAACATATTTTTCAATAAAAACATCGCCTTTGCCAAAATACTTTTTAGCCTCGTTTGTTGCAGAGTCAAACATCTCATCAAAGAGTTTTGCACTCTTTACTATTCTCATGCCTCGCCCACCTCCGCCAAATGCCGCTTTGATGATAATGGGAAAACCAATTTTTGCAGCGATTTTTCCGCCTTCTATTTTATCGACTATCGGCTCATCAGTTCCCTCTAAAACAGGAACGCCTATCTCTCTCATAGCGACTTTTGAAGCCATCTTATCGCCAAAGAGTGCAATGTGAGCAGGTTTTGGACCTATGAAAATAACTCCTCTATCTTCACATGATTGTGCAAACTCCGCATTTTCAGATAAAAATCCATACCCGGGATGAATAGCGTCACAACCCGCTTTAAGTGCTAAAGTTATAATTCTGTCATAGTCAAGATATGCTTGAAGCGCATCTCCTGTTATCGGGTAGCACTCATCTGCTTTTTTTACCCAAATACCCTCAACGTCAACCTCAGAAAAAATCGCCACACTTTTTATATCCAACTCTTTACAAGCCCTAATGATTCTTAGAGCTATTTCGCCTCTGTTTGCAACTAGTATTTTAGAGATTTTTTTCATCTTTTACACCTTGCGGATAATTTTGCTGAAATTTTATAGCTTTTTAAAAATTATTTCTTCACAATCTATGCGCAATAAACTATCTGTTTTTGCTTAAATACTATTTTATTTTTGCTACAATAATAACCATGAAAAAAGAAATACTTCAAAAAAGAGTCCAAATTGCAAACGATATTATGTACTATATCTACACACATATAGATACAAAAATAGAGATGCAGGAGCTGAGTGAAGATTTAAAGATAAGCAAATTTCATATGCATAGAGTGTTTAAAGATATATTTTCAAAAAATATCTATGAGAGCATAAAATCCATTAGACTTCAAAAAGCTTCAAATCTGCTTTTGACAAATAGGTACTCAACAATTACTCAAGTGGCAAATATCTGTGGTTACAGTTCACAAACATCATTTTTGCGTGTTTTTAAAGAGCGCTTTGGGATGACGCCAAAAGAGTGGAGGGTAGGCGGATATAAGAGCTATTCGCAGCAAATTATAGAGCAGTCGCCAAAAGCCAAAAAATCGACTGCAAAGTTTGACCATATAGAGCCGAGTATTGTAAAAATGCCCCTTATACAGAGCTACTATATAAGACACAGCGGATATAATGCAGAGATAAAACAAACTTGGCAAAAGCTTCAAACATGGGCTTTTAGCAATAATGTAACAGAGTTTAGACATATTGCACTTTTTCATGATAACCCGACTATCACCCCGCTTGATGAGTGTCAATATGTCGCCTGCATAGCTGTAGATGCTAAAGCAAAAGTAAAGAGCGACAGATTGCCAAAGTTTAATATTTCTGACGGGATTTATGCAAAGTTTGATTTAGTAGCAAAACAAGGAGATATGCTAAAATTTATGCAGTGGGCATACCATGAATGGCTTCCAAAGAGCGAGTATGAAACCACTACAAAACCACCTTATGTGATTTACAGAAAAAACAACTATCTATCCGATGACAATGAGTTTGATATAAGTTTTTATCTATCTATAAAGTTCTAAATAGCTAAGAAAATTGGCTAGTTAACTTTAGGTAAAATTGTACTTGGTATGAGAATTAATGTAGTAAGAAGTAGTGGTGCTCACAACTGGACTCGAACCAGTGACTTTTACCTTGTCGAGGTAACACTCTACCAACTGAGTTATGCGAGCAAGAGCGTAATTTTAGCAAAAAATTCTTAAAGTAAATTTTTTTATTTGACCCATTAAAAAAGTTGTTTAAAATATAATCGACACGAGAAATTTACTTTTAATTTATGTTTATTAAGTGTATAATTCGACTCATAATTAAAAAGTACCATAAGGCAAGTTATGAACTTAACTGAGTTAGAAGATATAGGTTTAAAGAGCGTTGGAAAAATTTATCATAATCTTAGTTATGATGAACTGATTCATCATGAATTAGAAAATAAAGAGAGTGTAGTTACAAAAAAAGGTGCAACAGCTGTAGATACAGGTATATTTACAGGTCGCAGTCCAAAAGACAAATATTTTGTAGATCGTTATCCCTCAAATCAATATATTGCATGGGGCGATGTAAATCAAAAAATAAGTGAAGAAATTTTTAATGAACTTTTAGATCTCTCAAGAGAGCAACTCTCAGGCAAAGACTTGTACGTAACAGACGTTTACAGCGGTGCTAGTGAAGCTTCAAAAAAATCAATACGCTTTATAACTGAGATAGCATGGCAATCTCACTTTGTAAAAAATATGTTTATTCGCCCAACTAAAGCTGAACTTGAAGTTTTTAAGCCGCAATTTACAGTGTTAAATGCATGTAAAGCAGTTAATGAAAAATGGAAAGAGCATGGTTTAAATTCAGAAGTTTTTGTACTTTTTGATATTGAAAATAATTTAGCAATAATCGGTGGAACATGGTATGGGGGAGAGTTGAAAAAAGGAATTTTTTCAATGATGAACTACTGGCTTCCTCTTGATGGAAAACTTTCTATGCATTGCTCTGCAAATGTCGGAGAACGTGGCGATACGGCACTTTTCTTTGGACTTAGTGGAACGGGGAAAACTACGCTCTCTACAGATCCTCATAGAAGACTTATAGGTGATGATGAGCATGGCTGGGATAACGACGGTGTATTTAACTTTGAAGGCGGCTGTTACGCCAAGGTTATAAATCTTGATGCCAAGAGTGAGCCGGAGATTTACAACGCCATTAGACCTGGTGCTCTGCTTGAAAACGTCGTCATGTACGGTGAGGGCGAAGTCAATTACGAAGATGCCAGTAAAACAGAAAACACCCGCGTCTCTTACCCGATAGAACACATTGAAAATCACGAACCTTCTCTAACTGCAGGACACCCTGAAAACATAATTTTCTTAACTGCAGACGCTTTTGGCGTTCTCCCTCCCGTCTCAAAACTTACTCGTGAACAAGCAATGTACTATTTTTTAAGCGGTTATACTGCTAAAGTTGCAGGAACTGAACGCGGTATTACTGAACCAGTTGCTACATTTAGCTCTTGTTTTGGGGAAGCATTCTTGCCACTTCATCCAACGGTTTATGCAAAACTTTTAGGCGAAAAAATAGACAAACATGATGTACATGTTTACCTTGTAAACACAGGTTGGACAGGTGGAGCTTACGGTGTAGGGCATAGAATGAGCATCAAAGATACTCGTGCATGTATCAATGCTATTTTAGACGGAAGCATCAAGAGTAGCAAGTTTGATGTTATAAAGACATTTGGATTACATGTTCCAAAGACTCTCGGTGATATAAACCCTGAGATATTAAACCCTCGTAATGCATGGGCTGATAAAGATGAGTTTGACAAGACAAGAGATATATTAGCTAAGATGT
>NZ_JALNZY010000064.1 GCF_023229105.1 Sulfurimonas sp. | reverse complement strand
GTCATCCTGAACAAACAAGTCGTCATCCTGAACAAACAAGCTGCCAGCCTGAACAAACAAGTCGTCATCCTGAACTTGATTCAGGATCCAAAAGCTAGATTCCATGTCAAGTACCAAGTGACGGATAAACTATTTAAAATGACTATGACACCAATTAAAATATGCTTAAATGGTGTCGGAGTTATTTAATAAGTCCTTAAGTTTTATTTATATACAATTCACCTCGAGAGTAAGTTAAGGAACTGATTTGGCACGAAAAGTTAGGATTTTTGTTAAAGATTCTCCGCAGCATGTGATACTAAGGGGTTTAGATAAGCTTACTATTTTTAAAGATGAGTCAGATTACAGAGCATTTGCGGATATCTTAAGAGAGTCAAGCGCAAACAGTGATTTGGCTCTTCATGCTTATGTCTTGATGCCGCACTTTTTTGAGTTTTTAGCTACTCCCTCAAATGAAGATGCTTTGTCAAAGTTTATGCAAAGTTTGGGTAGAAAATATGTCGGTTATTTTAATAAAAAGTATAACCGCACAGGAACTATTTTTGAAGGCAGATATAAATCTTCTCTCGTTGAAGATGAGAAGTATCTATTTGATGTGATGCTCTACATAGAAAAACTTGCACCAAAAGAGCATCTATTTAGCAGTGTTCATAAAAATCTTTACGGTAAAAAAGATGAGATACTCTCTTACCACAGTTTATATAAAAAGCTTGGATTTACTGATGAACAAAGAGTGCAAAGATATGGCGAGCTTTTTAACTCTGCGATAAATTATGACAAAGATGACTTTATAACAACATGTTTGGAAAAACAGAGTGTAACTGGCAGTGAGGATTTTGTAAAAAATCTTGAAAAAATCGTAGGATTTTCTCTAACTTTAAAAGCTAGAGGTCGCCCTAAAAAAGAACAAATTAAAAAAGGAAAAAAAATGTATAAAAATTTAGTAATACTCGACAAAGAAAAACACAAAGAGCTTAAGATTAATCCGCTAGAGGACCTTTTCTTTGCAAAATCAGCAGCACATATCCCTCTTTTAGCAAATGAAGTCGCACAAGTAGGTAGCGCATTTCCAGTTGTCTTTACGGCAGGAGAAGTTCCAGAACTTACGGCGATCGTCTCTTTAGGCACTGAGAGTTTGGCAATTAATGAAGCTGGAAAGTGGATAACCTCTTATGTTCCCTCGTACTTAAGAAAATACCCGTTTTCTTTGGCAAGCACAAAAGAAAATCCTGACCAAAAAGTTATCCTTATAGATGAGGACTCCTCTCTTTTTTCAAAATCAAAGGGTAAGCAACTTTTTAAAAAAAATAGTGAAAAATCAGAAACTCTAGATCACGCAATCAACTTCTTAACCTCATATGACAACCAAATGAGCGTTACTCTAAATGTCGCAAAACTTATCGCAAAAAGCGGTATCCTTGAAAATAGAGAGATATCTGTTGGCGAAGGCGAAGAGAAAAAAGTTTTAGTAAACGGGTTTAAAGTAGTAAACAGAGAAAAGCTCAATGCTCTAAGTGATGATATCTTAGCTGATTGGGTAAGAAAAGGGATTATGGCTATGATAGAGGCACATCTAAAATCATTAGATAACATTCAAACTCTTTTTGAAATAGCGCAAAAAAGACAAAGTTAGGTAGCAATAATTTTGCACTAAAGAGGACGCATTCTCTTTAGTGTGTAACATTAGATATGTAAAAAAGGAATCCAATGGCAAATAGACCATCAAGGGCAAAAAATAAAAAATTATCCGAACTAAAAGAGGCTATACTAAAATCGAAAAAATCATTTATAGCAGTAGGTTTTTTTAGTCTGTTCATAAACATTCTGATGCTTGTTCCGCCTCTTTATATGTTGCAACTATATGATAGAGTTTTGGCAAGTAGAAGTGAGGATACTCTTATCATGTTAACGCTGATAGTCGTTTTCCTCTTTTTAACGATGGCGCTTTTAGAGGTTGTGAGATCTCGCGTACTTGTAAAAGTTGGAAACAAGCTTGATAGTCTGCTAAGTCAAAGAGTTTTTGACTCCGTCTTTGAGCTTGCACAAAAATATCCGGGCAAAGCCTCCTCTATGCCTCTAAACGACCTTACACAAGTAAGACAGTTTATGACGGGAAATGGGCTTTTTGCATTTTTTGATGCGCCTTGGATTGTTATTTATATAGCCGTTTTATTTATGTTTCATCCAATATTTGGCTATTTTGCTATATTTGCGGCGATTGTTTTGGTTGCTCTAACGATTATAAATGAGTATTCGACAAAACAGAAGTTAGGCGAAGCAAATGCACTTAACCGCTCCTCAAGTGCCTTTGTTGATGCAAATCTAAGAAATGCAGAGATAGTTCACGCTATGGGTATGAAAGATAGTATCCGCAAAATTTGGGAAGAGAGATATTTTGGTTTTTTAAATGCACAAAATGATGCAAGCAATAGTGCGGGTATCTTCTCAAATATTTCAAAGAGTTTGCGTATTCTTTTTCAATCCCTTATCCTTGGAATAGGTGCTTATTTGGCTATTAAGGCGGAGCTGACTCCGGGAATGATGATTGCGGGATCTATCATAATGGGTAGAGCTTTGGCACCGCTGGACCTTATTATCGGTAGCTGGAAAGGTTTTAGCAGTGCAAGAACTTCTTTTCAAAAGTTAGAGGGACTTCTTGAGGAGTTTCCAAAAGATAAAGAGTACATGCAGCTTCCTGCTCCAAAGGGAGAAGTTCTACTCGAAGGTGCAGTTGTTGTTCCTCCGGGTGCGACACAACCCTCACTAAGAGGCATATCAATGCTGATACAAAAAGGCGACATAGTGGGTATTATCGGGCCGAGTGCCGCTGGTAAATCATCACTTGCGAGAGTTATTTTGGGACTTTGGCCACTTGCAGCGGGTAAAGCAAGGCTTGATAAAGCTGATATCTATCAGTGGGATAAACATGATTTAGGGAAATACATAGGTTATTTACCTCAAGATATTGAGCTTTTTGAGGGAACTATCTCTCAAAATATAGCAAGATTTGGCGAGCTTGATTCGCAAAAAGTTGTAGATGCTGCACAAAGAGCGGGTGTTCATGAGATGATACTCAGACTTCCTGATGGTTACGATACTAAAATCGGTGCAGGTGGAGCAACGCTCTCAGGCGGGCAGAGACAAAGAGTAGGACTTGCAAGAGCTATATATAATGACCCTATTTTGGTTGTTTTGGATGAACCTAACTCAAACCTTGATGATGTTGGAGAAGCTGGACTTGTAAATGCAATCAACTACTTAAAGCAGATAGGCTCAACTGTGGTAATCATCACGCATAGACCAAGTATTCTTCAAGTAACAAACAAGATAGCAGTTATAAAGCAAGGTGTCTTAGAGTTATATGGAAATACAAATGAGGTGTTGGCGCAATTAGCCAAAAATGCACAGCAAGCTCAGGCACAAAATGCTCCAGCACCACAGCCTCAGTCAACACAAAGTGCACCTAAAATATCACTCAGCAAGCCTGACAATGAAGGAAAACTATGAGCGAAAAAAGAGAGATAAAGATGCCATCTACAGACGCTTCTAAAGTTATTGGCTTTGGTTTGAGTGTTGTTTTTTTACTATTTGGAGTATTTGGTGTATGGGCAGCGTTTGCCCCACTTGCAGAATCCTCGGTAGCGGTCGGTAAAATTTCGGCTGATTTAGATAAAAAAACTCTGCAACATTTAGAAGGCGGCGTGATTGAGAGCATCTTAGTAAAAGATGGCGATGAAGTAAAAAAGGGTGATTTGCTTTTAAAATTAAGAGATGTTCATATAAAGAGTCAACTAGACATCTACAAAACACAGCATGATGATGCTTATGCACTCTATGCCAGACTTGTAGCACAAAGAGACTCCAAAGATAACATTGTTTATCCTGATGAGCTACAAAATGAGAGTATTAAAAAAGAGCAAAATAACATCTTTTATGCAACAAAAAAGAGCATTGCAGATGAGAAAATTATTTCACAAAACAGAGTAGTGCAACTTGAAAACCAGATAGATGGTTTAAAATCCTTGATGCAGGCAAAAAAATCTCGACTAGAGTCCATCAAGGATGAGATTTTGGAGTGGGAAGATCTTTATAGACAAAAGCTAGTTGACAAACTTAAAATCAGAGAGTTAAGCAGAGAGCAAAACAGCATTGAGGGAGATATCTCTCAAACGGCATCAGAGATTGCAAAACTCGCAGAGGCTATCAATGAGACAAGAAATCAACAGCTTCTTAGGGAAAAAGAGTTTACCAAACAGACGCTAGGCGAACTTGTGCAAGCAAAATCAATGCTTTTTGATCTCAAATCAAAAATAGCTTCTGTTGAGGATACTCTCCTACGAACAAACATTGTCGCACCTATTGATGGTACGGTTGTGGGCTTAAATCTGCATACAGTTGGCGGTGTTGTATCTCCGGGTAGAGATATTCTAAAGATTATTCCACAGAGTTCAAAACTCATTGTTGTGGCGCAAGTGCAAATATCTGATGTTGACAAAGTCAAAGTCGGACTTATGGCAGATATAAGATTTTCAGCCTTTAACACGAGAAATACGCAAGTCGTAGAGGGAAGAGTTGTCCATGTTTCAGCCGATAGCTTTATCGATGAAAAGAGTGGCGTGCCATACTATGAAGCAAAGATAGAGGTAACAAAGAGCGGGGAAGTACAGCTTGTAGATTATGGATTTGAGCTTGTTTCAGGTATGCCCGCAGAGGTTATGATAAAGACTTCAGACAGAACAGTGCTTAGTTATTTTGTAAAACCGTTTACAGATATGATTACTAGGGGGTTTAATGAAGAGTAGTAAATATATCCTCTCGTTTTATCTTAGCACTCTTTTGTGCGGCACTCTAAGTGCTGATGTTTTAAACTTTTCAAGAGCCTATGGACTTGCTCTTGAAAATGCAAACCATCTTCGCTCATCAGTATATGTTGCAGAAGCTGAAAAAGAGAAGATAAATCAAGAAGAGTCGCAACTCTATCCGCAAATCAACCTATCGGCATCGTACAAAAAAACAGAGTATGAGTCTAATCCTTCAAAAAACATAACAAGGCAAGGTCTTATAACCTACTCGCTTACGGCAAGGCAATCCATCTATAATCCGGAAGTTTTCTCAAGGATAGATATGCAAGAGTCACGAAGCAAATACTCGGATGTAAAGGTTGAGTATGAGAAAGAGGCTCTAGCTCAGGAGCTTTTTAAAACCTATCTTGATATCTTAAAGTCGCACAACAAGATAAAGCTTTTAGAGTCCTATCTTGAGTACAACAGGTCTAAACTCGAGGAGTTGAGTAAAAAGTTTGCTATGGATCTCTCTAATAAGATGGATCTGCTTCAGATGCGTGTTGAGTATAACTCTGCCGTAATAGAGCTTGACAAGGAGAAGAAGCTTTTAAAAGTATATGACCTTAAGTTTAAGCACTATATCGGGGATGTTGAGTATGTGCTGCCTAAGATAGAGTCGGATAAGATTCTCTTAGGAACTATAAAGCAGATGAAAGAACAGGTTATCGGCGATCAAGATTTGCAAAAAAGTTTGCAGGTAAAGCAGGCAGAGGCCGCGGTTGAAGTAAGTGAAGCGGAGGTGCAAAATGCAAAAAGCGGACACCTGCCAAAGCTAACTTTTGATGCAGCCTACAATAAATACGACACAGATACGCCGACCGTAGATGCACCTTACAACTCGGTAAAGTATGCGATGTTTAGTCTAAATATACCTATTTACGGCGGCGGTTATGTTTCATCAAAAGTTGATTCCTCTAAACTTATGAAAAAAGCTGCAAACGAGGATTTACAACATGCCAAAAAAGAGGTTCAGGTTTCTTACGATGAATATCTTGCCATCTTTGACGCCTCCTCTGAATCCGTAACGATGTACAAAGATGCACTAGCATCAGCAGAGCTTTATCTTGAAGCTATAAATCAAGGTTATGAGTATGGTCTAAAGAGCATCATTGATTTAAACGATGCGAAAAATAAGCTAAACGAGGTAAAATACAAATACGTAGAAAATTTATACTCTTTAGTAGATTCATATATAGGGTTGCTGATGGTAACAAACAATTTTAAAGAGTTAAATCTTTTAGATAAATTAGTAGAGTGAGTTTAAAGATGAAAAAAGCGATAGTAACGGGTGTTACAGGACAAGATGGTGCATATTTGGCGGAACTGCTTTTAGATAAAGGGTATGAAGTTTACGCAACCTACAGAAGAACCTCCTCGGTCAACTTTTGGCGTATAGAGGAGCTAGGTATTCAAAATAATCCAAACCTTCATCTGGTTGAGTATGACTTAACTGATCAAGCAAACAGCGTTAGAATGGTAGCAGAGATAAAGCCAGATGAGATTTATAACCTTGCAGCGCAAAGTTTTGTGGGCGTCTCATTTGAACAGCCACTTGCAACTGCTCATATCACGGGACTAGGATGCGTGCATCTACTTGAAGCTATTCGCATAGTAGATTCAAAGATAAAGTTCTATCAAGCAAGTACCTCAGAGATGTTTGGTTTGGTGCAGGAGATTCCTCAAAAAGAGAGTACGCCGTTTTATCCTAGAAGCCCTTATGGGGTTGCAAAACTCTATGCACACTGGATGGTGGTAAACTACAGAGAGTCTTATGGCATGTTCGCATGTAGCGGCATACTCTTTAACCATGAATCGCCTCTAAGAGGAAAAGAGTTTGTAACAAGAAAGATAACAGACAGCGTAGCAAAGATTAAGCTCGGTAAACTAGAGTGTTTAGAGCTTGGAAATCTGGATGCTAAAAGGGATTGGGGATTTGCTAAAGATTATGTTTTAGGGATGTACCTGATGCTTCAAGCTCCAAAGCCCGACACCTATGTTTTAGCTACAAACAGAACCGAAATGGTAAGGGATTTTGTAACTATGGCATTTAAAGCAGCGGGAATTGAACTTGAATTTAGCGGCAATAATGAAAACGAAATAGCTACAGACAAAGCTAGCGGTAAAACAGTTCTTAGAGTAAATCCAAAGTTTTACAGACCTGCTGAAGTAGATCTTCTAATCGGCAACCCGCAAAAAGCAAAAGATGAGCTAGGCTGGGAGCCAAAATGCACGCTTGAAGAGCTTTGTGCCATGATGGTAAAAGAGGATTTAAGACGAAATGAGATTGGCTGTAGTTTTTAAGGCATGAAAAAAGTTCTTATAACAGGCATAGACAGCTTTAGTGGCTCTCACCTATCTTCATATCTTGAAATGTCTGGCTATGAAGTTTATGGAACCTCTCTATTTGAGAGCGGAGATAAAAAATATAGATGCGATATCACAAAAAAAGAGGATATCTTAAACGCTCTTGCGTCATGTAAGCCAGACTACCTTATACACCTAAGCGGCATCTCCTTTGCAGCCCATGGCAATAGTGAAGACTTCTACAGAGTAAACACCATAGGTACGCTAAATATACTAGATGCTCTTGTAGAACTCAACCTTAACCCTACAAAGATACTCCTAGCAAGCAGCGCGACCCTTTATGGAAATCAAGGTTTAGAAGTTCTTGACGAGACACTCTGCCCTAAACCCACAAACCATTACGGTGCGAGCAAATACGCTATGGAGTCTCTGGCAGCAAACTATTTTGCTAGATTAAACATCATCATAACACGACCCTTTAACTACACGGGCATAAATCAGCAAGAGCACTTTTTAATTCCAAAAATCATAAAACATTTTAAGCAAAAAAAGCAAACTATAGAACTGGGCAACATAGATGTAAGCAGAGAGTTTAACGACGTCGGCTATGTCTGTGAAATCTACAAAAGACTCATAGAATCCTCTCTTACCTCTGAAGTTCTTAACATTGCTTCAAACAGAGGCATAAAACTCTTAGACGTTATAGATATGATGAATGAGCTCTCAGGCTACAAGATAGAGGTTAAAATTAACCCGGATTTTGTAAGAGAGGGCGAGATTAAAACTCTTACAGGTTCCTCTGAAAAACTCTTTAAAGCAATCGGCGAAGTAAAACAAAAAGAGTTTAAACAAACGCTGCGAGAGATGCTTGATGCCTAGAATTAAAAAGGTGTTGTAGTTGAGAGTAGCGATAGTTCATGACTGGCTTGTAACAGATGCGGGAGCGGAGAAGGTTCTAAAAGCACTACTTGATATCTATAGAGATGCAGACATATTCTCACTTGTTGATTTTTTAAGCCAAAGCGACAGGGAGGCGGTTATCGGCGGTAGATTTGCAAAAACATCGTTTATCCAAAAACTCCCTTTTGCAAAAAAACATTTTAGAAGCTACTTTTTTCTTTTTCCTCTGGCAATAGAGAGTTTTGATTTAAGTGAGTATGATTTGATTATCAGCAGCTCCTGGGCGGTTGCAAAAGGGGTAAAAAAGCACGCAAACCAACTTCATATATCCTACTGCTATACACCGATTCGCTACGCATGGGATTTGTATGATGAATATACGGCTTCCTTGCCTCAGCCTAAAAAACTCTTTGTCCAAATCACGCTCGGATATATCAGAAAGTGGGATATAAAAACACTTGACAGAGTTGATTATTTTATAGCAGACTCTATCTTTGTGCAAGAGAGAATCAAAAGAACATATAACAGAGATTCAACAGTTATCTATCCGCCCGTCGATACGCAAAATTTTACATACGAGCCAAATAAAGAGGATTTTTATCTAACTGCATCAAGACTCGTTCCTTATAAAAAAACAAAACTAATCGTAGAAGCATTTAATGAGATGCCAGATAAAAAACTCATTGTCATTGGAAGTGGCGAGGAGTTAAAAACCATAAAAGAGATAGCAAAAACAAATATTTCGGTGCTAGGTTATCAAAAAATAGATATGCTAACAAACTACATGCAAAGAGCAAAAGCTTTTGTATATGCGGCAGTTGAAGACTTTGGCATAGTTCCCATTGAAGCCATGTCATGCGGAACTCCCGTTATAGCCCTTAGCAAAGGCGGTACGGCAGAGACGGTTATGGAGGGTAAAAATGGTATCCATTTTCATGAGCAGACTAAAGAAGAGATTATAGAAGCTGTTTGCAGATTTGAGGAGCAATCCTTTGACTTAGCATCTATTTCAAGAGATGCTCAGATATATAACACAAAAAGATTTCAAGAGGAGATACAAGAGTTTATAAAGAGTTTTGAAGTATAATCAGCCTCATGAATATTCCGAAATTTAACCCCTTTTCTTATCTGCTTACCCTCTTGCTTATTGGGGCTGATTTTTTTGCGCTGTATATCTCTTTTTTGCTTCTTAGGCAAACAGAAGCAGCACCGCTGGATATAGCCCCCTATTTTTGGATTTTTGCTTTTATACTTTTGGCATTTGGGGTGCAGAAAATATACACGCTTCGGTATGATTTTTGGAGCGATGCTCTAAGAGTGCTTAAGGGGTTTTTCTTCTCCTTTTTTGCGGTTTTTACTATTATCTCCCTTGCAAAAGTTTTTGATACCTACTCGGTAGATTTTTTATTAAAATTTTTCATACTATCAATCTTTACAACACTTTTTTTCAAAAGAGTCTCTAAGAAACTATTTTTCAGACTTGATGCGTTTAGGCTTAGAGTAAAGATAGTCGCAGATAAGCAAAACTACAAAACCATAGCCGAGGAGATAGAGAAAAACTGGTATTTTGGCTACAAAGAAGATGATGAAAACTATGATCTCCTCATCATCTCCTCACGCGGATTTGAGCTAAAGGAGCTTCAAGAGAAGATTAAAGAGTTCTCTCACACCACTAAAGATATCTTTATCATTCCCTATCTGGACTACTTTGATTTTTCACATGCGACGATAATCGACTTTTCAAACATTAGATTTTCAGCCATTTATATCCAAAACAGACTCTTAAGTGCTAAAAATATATTTATAAAAGCTTTTTTTGAAAAAATCATCATACTCCTGCTTCTGCCCTTTGCGCTGTTGCTGCATCTCTTTATCTTTATGCTTATCAAAAGGGATTCGCAGGGAGCAGTTTTTTTTAAGCAGCAAAGATTAGGGAAAAACTCTAACCTCTTTGAGTGTTATAAATATCGCACAATGCATCAAGACTCTCAACATATGCTAGAGGAGTATCTTTTAAAAAACCCCGATGAGGTCGAGTATTATAAGAAGTTTCACAAGTATAAAAATGATCCCCGCATCACAAAAGTGGGCGGCTTCTTAAGAAAAACATCACTAGATGAACTGCCTCAATTTTACAACATACTAAAAGGCGACATGAACCTTATCGGTCCAAGACCTTACTTGCCCCAAGAGCTTCAAGACATAGGCGAAGATAACAAAGATATCATACTTAGAGTTAAACCGGGACTTACGGGTTTGTGGCAGGTAAGTGGAAGA
This sequence comes from Sulfurimonas sp., assembly GCF_023229105.1. Taxonomy (GTDB): domain Bacteria; phylum Campylobacterota; class Campylobacteria; order Campylobacterales; family Sulfurimonadaceae; genus Sulfurimonas. The sequence goes on along the minus strand of NZ_JALNZY010000064.1, from coordinate 1,067 downwards.
AACAAGCTGACTTTTAAAAAGAGAGTCGATTTAGATGTTTGGTATATACAAAATTGGTCTCTGTGGATGGATTTTGTTATCTTCCTTAAAACAACAAAAGTGGTCCTACTAAAAGTAGGAGCAAAGTAAGTAGGTTTAAGTTTATAGACAAATAAGCATCTAAGTGCTAAAATCCCTCTATAAAAAGAGGAATAAAGATGACAAATATTATTTTATGTGGTGGCAGCGGTACAAGACTCTGGCCCATAAGCAGAACTCTTATGCCAAAACAGTTTGTAAAGCTCTTTAATGACAAATCACTATTTCAGTTAACACTTCAAAGAAACCGCCTCTCTTGCCAAAAAAGTTTTATAGTCTCTAGTACAGAGCAATATCTCTTAGCGCAAGATCAAACACAAGAAACTACTCTACAAGAGAAGCACTCTATAAACTATCTTCTTGAACCAGAAGCAAGAAACACCGCTCCAGCGATTGCGCTTGCTTGCATGGCATTAGATAAAGAGGAGATTGTCTTAGTTACTCCCTCAGACCATCTAATCAAAAATGAAAAAGAGTATCAAGCTGTACTAGCGCGTGCAAAAGAGGCGGCAGAGAAAGATTATCTTGTTACCTTTGGTATAAAACCTACTTTTGCCCAAACAGGCTTTGGCTACATAGAAGCAGACGGAGAAGATGTAAAAGCTTTTCATGAAAAGCCAGATTTACAAAAGGCAGAGGAGTATCTAAGAGCGGGAAACTACTACTGGAACAGCGGAATGTTCTGCTTTAAGGCGGGAATTTTTTTACAAGAGCTTCAAAAACACTCCCCAGAAATCTACAACTCATCACTACAAGCCTTTAAAAATGCAAACCCACAACCCCAAGGAAGCGAGACTTCAGCCTCGCACATAAATATGATTAAAATCAAAAAAGAGGACATGTTAAAGATCCCAGAAAACTCCATCGACTATGCAGTCATGGAGAGGTCATCCAAAGTAAAAGTTATCCCCTCAGATATCGGCTGGTCAGATGTAGGAAGCTTTGATGCTCTTTACGAAGAACTAGCAAAAGATGAAAATGGCAATACC
>NZ_JALNZY010000062.1 GCF_023229105.1 Sulfurimonas sp. | reverse complement strand
TGAAAAAAGAGCGTGACGGAATGGTTAAGTATATGCAAATAATTCGTTATGCGACTATTGTAATTACAATCATTCAAGCAATCGGTATCAGTGTCGGACTTCAGAGTCTTACAGGACCTAACGGTAACAACGCAATATTAATTGATCACAATACATTTATCATGGTCTCTGCCATCTCTATGGTAGCGGGAACAATGCTTCTTATGTGGATTGGGGAACAAATTACGCAAAGTGGTATCGGCAACGGTATTTCACTAATCATCTTTGCAGGAATCGTCTCAGCAATTCCTAGTGCAATCGGTCAGACTGTTACTATGATAAATACAGGAGCTATGAGTTTTTTAACAGCTATCGCAATTCTTGCTCTAGTATTGGCAACTGTAGGTGTAATCATCTATGTTGAACTAGGTGAGCGTCGTGTACCTGTTACATATGCTAAAAAAGTGATGCTACAAAATCAAAACAAAAGAGTTATGAACTATATTCCTATTAAAGTTAATTTAGCGGGTGTTATCCCTGTTATCTTTGCTAGTGCAATATTGATGTTTCCTATGACCGTTTTATCTAGTAGCACAAATCCTACTATCATGGCAATTGCTGATCATCTAAACCCTAATAGTTATTTCTTTAACTTTTTAACATTTGTATTTGTTGTTTTCTTTGCATTTTTTTATGCATCTATTACCTTCAATGCAAAAGATATTGCAGAAAACTTGAAAAAGCAGGGTGGATTTATTCCGGGTATTCGTACTGGAAATGCAACAAGTGAATTCTTAAATACGACAGCAAGTAATCTTACTTTTACCGGTGCACTCTATTTGGGTCTAGTTGCAACTCTGCCTTTTATGATTATCAAAGGGATGGGCGTACCTTTCTTTTTTGGTGGTACTGCAGTTTTAATCGTTGTTCAAGTTGCACTTGATACTATGAGAAAAATTGAAGCGCAGGTTTATATGAGTAAGTATCAAACATTAAGCGCGGTTGGTCTATAAGATGGCCATTGCGCTTAGAAAACAAAATGAAATAGAAAAACTCAGAGCCGCAAACAAAATTGTTGGCGGAAGTCTTGAGTTGCTCCATCAAAATACAAAAGTTGGAATCTCCCTAAAGGAGCTTGATGCAATGGCAGAGGATTATATCCGCTCTCATGGCGCCAAACCTTCGTTTAAAGGTCTTTATGGGTTTCCAAATACAGTTTGCACTTCTCTTAATCAAGTTATCATTCATGGAATCCCAACAGATTATAAACTTCAAGAGGGCGATATTATCGGTTACGATATTGGAACTGAACTTGATGGCTATTTTGGTGATGCTGCGATTACTGTTGGAGTAGGCAAAATAAGCGCACAAGATGAGATACTTATCGCATGTGCTAAAGAATCTCTTTATGAGGCAATCGCGTCTATAAAAGTAGGTATGAGGTTCAAAGAGCTCTCAGCTATTTTAGAAGACTCTATTCGCTCAAGAGGATTTGTGCCACTTCATAGTTTCTGCGGACACGGTATCGGGAAAAAACCTCATGAGGAGCCTGAGATACCAAATTATTTAGAAGCAAAAGATGCAAAAGGCGGTCCTAAAATAAAAAATGGGATGGTTTTTTGCATTGAGCCTATGATTTGCCAAAAGGATTCAAAACCGATTATTTTAGAAAATAATTGGGATGTTGTTAGTGCCGACGGTTTACGCGGTTCACACTACGAGCATACTGTTGCAGTTGTCAATGGTAAAGCTGAAATTTTATCTCTGGCTTGAGAAAAAAAGGATTAAAATGGCTAAATCAGATGTTATCGAAGTTGATGGCAAGATTATAGAGGCTTTGCCAAATGCAACATTTCGTGTTGAGTTAGAAAACGGTCATATTATTTTATGTCATATAGCAGGAAAGATGCGTATGCACTATATAAAAATATTACCGGGTGATAAAGTTAAACTTGAGTTAACACCATACTCGCTTGATAAGGGTCGTATCACCTACAGATACAAGTAAAAAGAGGCTCTTATCCTCTTTTTTTATCACAAAAAATTGTTATAAAAAAATAAATTAAGCTTTTTCTTGTATAATTTGTGCATGTAGTTATATAAGGATAAGCAATGCTAAATTCTCTCTTTTTTCGTATGCGTTTTGTTCACTACGTCGGAATACTTTTACTTATAATTAATGGAACATTTTTTACAGATAATATAATCGGACAGATAGTTCAGTATGTTATAGCAGCTGTTATACTTGTGCATGATTTGGATGAGAAATACAATGGTGTAGATATGACAAAGTCTCTTATAGGACAGCTTGAAAACCTTGAGCATGGAGAGAGGATTGTTTTAAAAAACAGTTATAATTCAGAACTAAGCGAAGCCGCAGAAAATATGAATAGATTTCAGGCTATATTTTTACAGGCTCAAGACACAAATGAAAAATCGCATATGATAGAACATATAGTTAACAAGATAAATAGTGACTATGAAAACACGAATAAAAGTATGATTAATGAGAGAGAGCTTCTTTCAAACGTAGTTTCAATAGGCGAAAAATTGAAGATGGTGTTAGGTAATAATTTGGTTGATGCTTCAAGTTCAAAAGAGAATATTGTTGAAGTAAGTAAAAATTTAAACAGCATTAAAAATGAGATATCAGGTATTGTAAAGCAACTTCAAGATGCTTCAGGTACACAAAATACATTAGCTAATAATCTAAGCAGGGTTTCAGAAGATGCAAATCAGGTTAAAGAGGTTATTCTGGTAATTGCGGATATTGCAGATCAGACGAATCTTCTTGCACTCAATGCTGCTATTGAAGCAGCCCGTGCAGGTGAACATGGACGCGGATTTGCCGTGGTAGCTGATGAAGTACGAAAGCTCGCAGAGAGAACACAAAAAAGTCTTACTGAGATAAATGCAACTATTAATATAGTAAGCCAATCCATAAACGAGACAAGCCAGCAGATGAATATGAGCAGTCAAACAATTGAGTCGCTGGCAGAACTCTCAACTGACACCTCAAAACGTATGCAAAGCATCAGTCATGCAATTGACAAGGGAGTTACTTTAGCAGAGACTACAGTAGAGAGCTATACTCAAAACGCTAAAACAACAGAAGAGATTATTGGAAATATTGCAAAGATTGATGAGCTTTCAAAAAGAAGCAATGAGTGTATAAAGGTAATAAAAGAGAGTGTTAAAGAGCTTAGCCGAGTAGTATAAGTTTTTATTCTGAAAAGTTGACGAGTTTCTGTTTTTAAGAACTAACTTTTCAGAGGGTGCTATAAAAGCACATAGGCGTATAAGTAAAGAGTCTTAAAACGTCTGTTTGTTTCTAAACTCTGATATCTCTGTCTCAACCATCTCATTTATCATAATTTTAAAAAGATCAGAGATCATATTTGGAGATACACCTGCTTGAATCGCAGAGTGTCGAACTTTTTGTAGGATAAAATCAATTCTATCTTCGGCTTTAACCTCTTCGATGCTATTTTTAAATGGAGCAGCTTGACGCACAAGATGACTTCTTTTGGAGATAAGTTCTACAATTTTATCATCTATCTTATCTATCTCTGCTCTTACCTCTTCAAGTGAGCTGCATTTTTTCATATTAGGCATAGTATTTTCTCCGTTTTTAATAGAATATGTTATCCAAAAAGAGACAATAATGAAGCCACATTTTCTAGTTTGGTTTTATAATTTTTTTTATCTGTTTTGGTAGATGCGCAAAGGGAATATTTTTTATTTTCGCTTTTGCTCCATCTTCGTAAACCATTACATCAACGCTCATCTTAAGAGGAAAAAAACATATAATTTTGTATAAGTTTCTCTCTAGGGTATAGGTTATATTTGCCTCAAGCAGTTCTATACTATTTCTCTTTTTTGCCATGTGAGCTCTTGAGATATATTCCGCTCTCTTTAATCTCAATATCTCCACTTTCTTGAAGAGTTGTGAGAGCGCGCTTGTACGCTTTTTTGCTTAAGCCGAAAACATTTTGCACTAACTCTGGGTCGCTTTTATAGTTGTAAGGCATAGAACCGCCGCTCTCTTTGATAAGCGACATTACTTTTTGACAAGATGCATCTTTTTGTTTAGCTCCGAGAGCTTGAAGAGTTAAATCAATACAGCCATCTTTTCTTACGGTTTTTACATACGCTCTTTTTTTACTTCCAATCTCTATCTTTTGAAATATTTCGTTGTGATAGATAAGCCCCTCATATTTCTCCTCGACAATGCACTTAAAACCAAGCGGAGTTTTTGCGATGATGAGAATATCAACCTCTTTGTGTGGGGCAAGCCCCTTTGGCTTTTTATCAAAAAAGCTGCCTAGTTTTTCGGTTCCAACAAGTCGGTGTGTCTTTTCGTCATAGACAACCTTTAGAAATCTTTTCTCGCCGATTTTAAACTTCTCTTTTTGAAACATATTTGGAACAAAAAGATCCTTTGCAAGCCCCCAACCAACAAATGATCCAAAAGGTGCGACATCTACCACCTCAAAAAGGGCAAACTCATCAAGCATAGCTTTTGGTTTAAGAGTCGTAGCGATAAGTCTATCTTCAGAATCCGTATATAAAAATAGCTCTAATAGCGTACCCTCTTGCATCTCGTCTGTTACATAAGCTTGTGGCAGAAGCACATCTTTTTCATCAAGGGCACTCAGAAATATGCCATGAGGTGTGTGTCTTTCAACTCTTAGGCAGTTTATGCGTCCGAGTTCTAAATGTTGATTTTGTTGCAAAATATTTCCTTATAATTGTTCAGAATTATATCTGTATTGAGATATACAAATGGTTAAGCTTTAGATGTTAACTTATTTTATCTATAAACGAGAGAACTTCATCTACGCTAAGAACCTTTCCCGTACTTACTACTTTTTTATCTATTACAAGCCCAGGGGTACTTACAACCTGATACTCCATAATTTTCATTATGTCATCCACTTTTTCTATCTGTACAAACCTTCCGCTCTTTGCAACAGCCTTTTTTACCACCGCTTCAAGTGTTTTGCACTTTGCACAACCTGTCCCTAAAATCTCAATTTTCATGCTCTTTCCTTTTATAAAATAATATTAAATAGATACCCGACTAATAGTATCCCAAAACCGACTACGCCAAAAAAAATTGCTATTAACTTCATAGATAAGACTCTTTTTAGTATCATTGCCTCAGGAAGGCTTAGTGCTACAACCGCCATCATAAAGCTAAGTGCAGTTCCAAGAAGCATCCCTTTTTGAGTTAACGCTTCAACAAGAGGTAAAATTCCCGCAGCACTGCTATACATCGGGATGCCCATGACAACGCCTATAATCGGTGCATACCAGGCATCGCCTCCTGCATATTTACTTATAAAGTCAGTTGGAACATAGCCGTGTATAAATGCCCCAATCCCCACGCCCACGACAACATAAAGATATATCTTTTTAAATATATCCAAAGTGTAATCTGATGCCTCTTTAAGTCTGCTGCTAAAGGGTGGCTTGTTTTGCGCAAAAGAGGGAGTCTCTACCGGTTTTATCTCTATAAGAATCTCTTTTTCTAGGTTCATAGAGCCGATAATGATTCCTGCAACCACTGCTACTAAGAGACCTACACCGACATAAAGCAGTGCGATTTTAAAACCAAACAAAGAGATAAGCATCGCAATGACTACGGCATCACTTAAAGGCGCTGAGATAAGGTAGCTAAATGTCACGCCAAGTGGGATTCTTGCTTGCAAAAACCCCAAAAACAGGGGAATCGCGCTACATGAACAAAACGGAGTCATAACACCAAAAACAGCTGCTAGAATATGTGCCGTGAGTTTGTGCTTTTTGCTTATATACTCTCTTGCTTTCTCAACTGGAAAATAGCTTCTCATGATGGTTACAAGATAGATAATAACCATAATTAAAATAAAGATTTTTATAGTATCGTAGATGAAAAAGTGAACCGCTTCGCCAAGGTGGCTGCTTGATGCTAATCCAAAAATATCAAAAACAAGCCAAGCAACTAGATTATGCAACCAATCAAACATGACACAACTCTTTTTTTACAAGAGGCAGAAGCTCTTTTTCTATAAGAAGAAGGGTTTTTTCGTACTCCTCTTTAGGCTTGCCGCTTGGATCATCAAGCCCTACGTGTATAGTTTTAACGGCTTTTGGAAACATAGGGCAGGTCTCTTTTGCATGATCGCAAACTGTAACTATCAAATCAAACTGGGTATCCATAACACTCTCAATAACTTTAGAGTGATACTCCTCTCTCCAGTAACCTAGAGAGTCTAAAAGTGTTTTAGCATTTGGATTTACTTTCCTGCTTGCTTTAACTCCTGAACTTTGTGCTTTTAAACAATCGCCGAGCTTTGCGTTTAAAAGTGCCTCTGCCATAATAGAGCGGCAGCTATTTCCCGTGCATAAAATCAGGACACTCTTTTTACTCATAATTTACACTCTCCTGCTTGTGAGGATTTTTTTAATTTTGGAATTTCTATATCAAGATGTTTTATCTCACTAAGGGCTTCAGCTCTAAAGCGATCAAGCGGGCTTCTTATAGAGTAGTATGCCCATGTACCTTGTCTCTGTACACGCAAAAACCCAGCTTCTTTTAAGATTTTAAGGTGGCGTGAGAGACGGGACTGAATCATATTTAAAGAGTTTTGCAAATCGCAAACGCATATCTGTCCATGCTCATCAAGAAAGCGCAGTATCAGAACTCTTGTTTCATCATTAAGTGCCGAGACACTTTTTAAAAAGATATCCATATCGGTCTCCTTTGTTAAAATTGCAAAATTGTAGCAAAATAATATTATTAAATCAAGATATGTTGATGTTTAGATTTAATTTTGCCATAGGTTCCTTATGAATTCTGATGTTGCTTTTTTGTGAGAATAACCGCCCTGATGCTTTAACTTTTCACGCGGCATCAAATAGAGATTTTTCTTCTATTATGTGCAGCGTTATTTTAAGTTATAAGAAAGTATAAAAGTATTAAACTTACTTACTAGAAAGTAAGTTTAAATATTAATACTAAAAGAGAAAATTATGCAGCTCTCAAGACCAAAAGAAGTAAAAAGTTTGATGATAGAGAAGACAGAAGCTTTACCACAAAGCCTAAATTATGTAAAAACAGCGTTTGATACATTTGAGAGTTTTTAATGGCTAAAAAATCAAAAAAAGAGTTGATTTTAATAACTGCTATAGAAAATTTTTCTAAGTTTGGTTATGAAAATACAAATTTGGATGTAATTGCTAAAGAGTGCAATATTACCAAACCTGCAATTTATTACCACTTTAAAGACAAAGCAGCACTTTATGAAGCTGTTGTTTACTCTGAATTTTTAAAGCTTGTTCAAACTATTGAAAAAAACACACTAAAGGGTGATGCTAAAGAGAGACTTCATAACTATATAGAAACTTTTGGCTCCTTTCTTATCTCAAACCCAACTTTTAGCTCCATCTTTGCAAGAGAGATAGCAAGCGGAGCTGCAACACTTCCCGATAAATGTACAACGATAATCTCTCGTACTCTCTCAAGATTGATACTCATTTTAGAACAAGGTGCAGAGGAAAAAGTCTTTGAAAAAGAGAATCCTTTTATAATTCAGATGATGATTGTCTCTACTCTTACCTCTTACAACACTACAAAACCTCTTAGAGAGAGGATATTTTCTGTTTTAGAAGATAAGAGCAAACTACCTGAAGTTGAGTTTGAAAATATAGTTGAATCACTCTCTAAAAAAATCATAAAAGGATTACTATGTTAAAAAAAACATTAATAATGCTCTCTTTGCCTTTGATGCTAAGTGCATACACAATACCAGAACTCTTTGATGCGCTTAAGAGACATTCGCAAACAAAGTCTGATGAGATGGTAGTAAAAAAAGCAGAGATTTATGAAGATTTAGCAGATGCAAAACTCTACCCTAAAATAAATCTTTTTGCGAGTTACGATCACTACTCTTCGCCCACAAACCTATTACCCGTTCCTCCAAACACGATAAAAAACCCTGCTACCGCGCAACCTTTTAGCCAAAATATAACTCGTGAAGGAGCTGCGTTTACTATGCCTATTTTTATGAAATCTATCTTTACTCTGGTTGAGAAGGCTAAAATAATGCAAAAGAGTGCAAAAGCAAAAAAGTATATAAATCTTCTTGAAAATGAAGCGCTTATTGTAGGTAATAACGCAAATTACATCTACTTAGTGGCACTTCAAAAATCTTTAGATATAAAAGAGAAGTCACTGCTAGAGACGAAAAAAACTTTGCAAATAAAAGTAGAAAATGGAAGAGTTGGAGCATCAGAACTTTATAAAATAAATGATAGTCTCAATCAAATTAATATTACTAAAAATAGTATCGAAATACAAAAGAGAAAACTCATAAGCATCATATACTCTCTTACTGGTATAAAACTTGAAGCACCAGTTACTATGAGTGTTAATGAAAATCTAGATAGTAGTAGAGGCTTAGCATCTCTAGAGCCTTTAAGGGTAAGAATTGCTGCTGATAAGTTAAGTGTAAAAGCCGAGAAGGAGAAACTATACCCTGCGTTTTTTGCACAAGGAACCTATGTTTTTTCACAAGGAACTGCATATAACAATGATAAAAGCTTAAATGAAGAGTATGGAAATATAGGTGTGATTTTAAATATACCACTACTTCAAATGGAAAATTATAGTGAGATATCTTTAGCAAAAATAGAAGTAAAATCTTCTGAAGTAGAACTCGCAAAAATGACAGATGAACTAGAGTCAAAAGCGCAGATGCTAGAGGAGTCGTTACCGCTTTTATATAACTCTGTGAAACTCTACACTCAAAGTATAGACGATAAAAAACAACTACTTGAGCTTGCAAAACTCAACTTTAAAAATGGCAGGCTCTCAACTGAAGAGTATTTAAGATACGAAGATGATGTTATTTCAGCAGAAGCCCAGCTTTATAAAGCAGATGCTGAGGTAATACAAACAAAAATGCAGCTAGCAGTTATATATGCTAATAATATTGAGGAGATGCTAAAATGAAAAAATATCTAAAAATAGGTTTAGCCCTAATCGTAGTCGTGGCTCTTGGCGTGACTGGAGCAAAAAAAATCCAAACAGCCAGAGCAGCTGATGCGGCACTTGCTAAAGCAAAGATTTACCCTATTGTAGTAAGAACTATGTTACCTTCATTGGTTGATGCGAAACTCTCACTTCCATATCTTGCGGATGTAGATAATGACAAAGATGTTTTACTCTCTTCAAGAATTTCAGCGAGAATTATTAGTATAAAAAACAGTGGCACGCCAGTTAAAAAAGGCGAGATAATAGCAAGACTTGATACAACTAGCATACAGAGCACTCTTAAAAGTATTCAAAACCAGATAACTTCTGAAAATATTGCACTAAAGAACTTAAGAGCGACACACAAAAGAACACTAGAACTCCTTAACGTGCAAGGGGCATCTATAGAAGAGTCTCAAAAAGAGGCGACTATGATAGCTGCAACTGAGGCAAAATTAGCAGGTCTTAAACAGCAAGAGATAGAATCAAAAAACAACCTCTCTTACGCACTAATCACTTCCCCGGTTGATGGAGTGATAGCTAAAAGTATGGGAAGTGATGGGGCTATGAGTATGCCGGGGAGTCCACTTGCTAAAATCAGCTCTAAAAATGGTTTTTATTTGATGCTTAGAATTCCTACAAATATAAATATAAAGGAAGTCTCGTTTAATGGAGAGGATTTTCCTGTTATTGCTCTTGGTAGCACCTTTCATGGTTTGGCAGAGTATAAAGTATATACGGGAGACTCTACGCTTACAAGTGGCGACAGAGCTGAGGTAGATGTGATTATTTATAATAACAAAGGTTTTCTTCTGCCATTTGATGCGCTTCTTAACCGTGAGGGTAAAAGTTATGTTCTTGTAGTAGATGCTAACAAAGCAGAGCCAAAAGAGGTGCATATCTTAGAGAGCGCAGAGCAAGGTGTTGTTGTATCGGAGAGCTTCAGCGGAGAGAAAATCGTTGTAGCAAAACCAGATATTTTACTTAAACTCTCAAGCGGTTATGCCCTAGAGGTAAGGGAGTAAAAAAATGTTTGAGTATTTTTACAAAAGATCTTATCTTCTTTACTCTATAATCGCCACATTTTTTATAATGGGGATTATTGCTTTAATAGTTCTTCCAAAAAACTTATTTCCAGATGCAAATCCACCTCAAGTTATAGTTATTACAGCCATCCCCGGAGCTACTGCTCAAGTCGCAGCATCAACTGTTTCTAAACCCTTAGAACAAGAGATAGCACGTTTAGGACTTGTTACGGATGTCAGCAGTATAAATGTTGCAAACTTCTCTATCGTAAAAGCTGAATTTGAGTATGAAAAGGGTTTAAACGCGGCAGCGGTTGATGTAGCAAACGCACTAAGCATTGCACGAGCTAAAATACCAGCAGGACTTAATCCGGCTGTTTATACGGCAGGAGACTTTACGCTTCCTGTTGATATTATCTCACTTACTCCAAAAAATAGCAGTGTTAATTTGGCTGATATTAGAAAAATAGCGGATAGTTTTATAAAACCACAGCTCTTAAGTAACACAGAGATAGGAAATGTTGAAGTGTTTGGTGGATTTGAGAGCGCGATAAATATCGAGATAGATCCCTTTAAAGCAAAGCGTTATAGTGTCAATTTTGAGGAGATAGCCAAAGCCATAAGAGTGCTTAATCGTGACATACCTATTGGGTTCATCAAGGGTGAGAATGATTTTTTCACGGTTACATATTACGGCGAAAAAGACAATGTGGAGCGACTTAAACAACTCCCTGTAATGCCAAATGTACGTTTAGGAGATGTAGCAGACATTAAGTGGAGCTACCAGAAACGAACAAGCGGATATTTGGGAAATGGACAAGGGGCTATTGCTCTTGCCATCCAGCGTGCACCCGGAGGAAGTGTTCTTGACGTTAGTAATGCGGCTCGTGCCCAGATGCAAAAACTTCAAGACGAGTATCCTAACATCAACTTTGAGATAAGTGATACGCAAAGAGATTTGATAGAGCAAGCAAACTCCAATATGCTTGATGCTCTAAGAGATGCTATTATCTTTACTCTTTTGATTATTATGATTTTCTTGGGTAATTTTAGAGCGATTATCGCAGCAGGGCTCTCTATTCCTATGGTTTTTTTCTCTACTATTGCCATCGTTTGGTTAACTGGCGGAGAGTTAAACATAGTAATCTATACGGCTATTATTTTAGCACTTGGGATGCTCGTAGATGATGCTGTTGTTGTTTTAGAAAATATAGAGAGACATCTAAATGAGAAACATGCAAGCTTACAAGATGCCATTAAAGAAGGAACAAAAGAGGTTTTAAGCCCTGTTTTTGCAGGAACTATTGCTACAGCCGCTATTCTTTTTCCACTTATGTTTATTGGTGGATTTCCACAAAAGATTTTTAGACCGTTAATCGAGACTCTTATCATCGCTTTGTTTGTTAGTTGGTTTTTATCTATAACATTTATACCACT
>NZ_JALNZY010000061.1 GCF_023229105.1 Sulfurimonas sp. | reverse complement strand
CCGGTGTTTTTATGAACAAGATAGACTACGACAGATTGTATAAATACATGTCGTGTTTTGACATAAAACCTACCAAAGAGACCTTTGAGTTGCTAAAAGGCATTATCTATATCTTATGTCTAAAACACAACCCAAGCCTTGTTCCTGAACACAATAAAAAATCATTGGGAATAATTGGAAAACGGTTCACTCCTATCGACAAAGAAAACGAAGAGGATATAAAAGCCAAAGAGGCACTGTTAGAGCTAATGGAAGATATGGAACTTACTCCAGAAAAGTTTGAGCAGCTGCGAAAGGAGTTTCAGAATGAATTTTAAGTCAGCTTCGCTACGAGAAAAAGCACAATCGGGCGAGCATCACACAGCATTATATTTAACTTAAAAATTTTTGTATACAAGAGAAGCTTCATCCATATTTGGATAAAATGGATATTTAAAAATAATTTTTAATAAATAATTTAAATTAATGGATTTTCATACATGCAAAAACTCACCCTCTCTCAACTCGAACAGCATCTTTTCTCGGCGGCAGACATACTTCGTGGAAAGATGGAAGCAAGTGAGTTTAAAGAGTACATCTTCGGTATGCTGTTTCTCAAAAGACTCTCAGACCAGTTTGAAGCAGAGTATCAAAAAGTAAAAGAGGCTTACAAAAAAGATGGGCATGATGAAGCTACTATCAACATACTTTTACAAAACCATCAATTTTCGTTTAATATCCCTGAATCTGCAAGATGGCAAAGCTTACGACATCTCAAAAAAAATCTAGGTGAAAACCTTAATGTCGCTCTTGCAGGCATAGAAGAAGCCAACCTCTCATCTCTTGAAGATGTACTAAAACACATCGACTTCAACAAAAAGGTTGGTAACTCTAAAATAAGCGATAGCAAGCTCATCCAACTCATCCAACACTTTGACAAGATAAGACTTAGAGATGAGGATTTTGAGTTTCCAGACCTTTTAGGAGCGGCGTATGAGTACCTCATAAAGTTCTTTGCCGACAGTGCAGGGAAAAAAGCGGGAGAGTTTTATACACCAAGCGGAGTGGTAACGCTTCTAACCAAAATCCTCGATCCAAAACCCGGAATGAGCATCTACGACCCGACAGTTGGAAGCGGCGGTATGCTCATACAAGCAAAAGAACATATCAAAGAGATATATAACTCCGATAACTTCTCACTTTATGGACAAGATGCCATCGCTACTACTTGGGCGATGTGTAAGATGAACATGATACTTCACGGTATTACAAATGCAGACATCAAAAACGAAGACACTTTAGAAGATCCGCTTCACACAAAAGATGGGCAACTGATGCAGTTTGATAGAGTGATAGCAAATCCGCCGTTTTCTCAAAACTACACAAAAGCCAACCTAAAATACAAAGAGAGATTTAGCCACTTTATGCCCGAAGGTGGCAAAAAGGGCGACTATATGTTTGTACAGCATATGATAGCTTCGCTAAAAAGCAGTGGTAAAATGGGTGTCGTCATGCCTCATGGAGTGCTATTTCGTGGTAGTGTTGAGGGAGAATTTCGCCAAGAGCTTATAGCAAAAAGAAATATTCTTGAAGCAGTCATTGGACTGCCTAGCGGACTTTTCTACGGTACGGGCATCCCTGCCGCATTGATCATTATCAACAAAGCAAAAAAAGATGACAAAATCCTTTTTATCAACGCCGATGCCGAGTATAAAGAGGGTAAAAACCAAAACCTGCTTCGTGCAGAAGACATCGAAAAAATCAACTTTGTGTATCAAAACAGATTAGAGCTGGAGAAATATTCACGCCTTGTCAGTTTAGCCGAGATTGAGAAAGAGGATTTCAATCTAAACATAAGACGCTATATAGACAACACTCCTCCGCCAACGCCTCATGATGTAAAAGCACACCTAAGGGGCGGCATACCAAAGAGCGAATGGAATGATGAGCTTATGCAGAGTTATGGCATAACTAGCGATATGATATTTGTACCAAAAGATGAGAACTATTTTGAGTTTAAAAGCCAATTAGCAGAGAAGCAAAACATTAGAGAGTTGCTAGAGCAAAGTGAGCCTTTTAAAACCACCGACGAGAGCATAAAAGCAAAAGTTTCCGCTTGGTACGATGAGTATCAAAAGCTTATAGATGAGCCATCTAGCGATATAGCATCACTTTACAATAGCGGCTATGAACTGATAACAAAAGCATTTGCAAACGACAGCGTGCTAGATAGATTTAAGGTGCGAGGGATATTTGCCTCTTGGTGGGTGGAAAATAAATTTACCGTAAAATCCATCAAAAACAGCGGCTACGACTACAACCTGCTAAGTGATAGTTTCATAACCTCAAATGAGGCGTTCATAGGCTCTTTGAGCGAGGAGCAGTTAGCATTACATGGTAAGCTTTTAGAGCTCTTTAAAAAGCTAAAGAGCGCAAAAGAGGAAAACGACAAAGTAGTCACAAGAGAGAAAATACAAGAGCAAAAAGAGAAGCTATTTGACGGCATGACAAACATAAAAGAGCTTGTTACAAACCAGCTAAAACAAGATGCCATGAGTATCGCCAACCGTTACCTAAGTGAGAAGAAACAGACCATCATCAAAACACTTGAAAACCTATGGGATAAATACAGAGTAAGCTTGAGTGAAATAGAGAGTGAGCGAGACGAAGCAACAAACGAGATAAAAACTTACCTAAGTGAGCTTGGTTATCTATGAGTGAGATGATGCAAGTGCCTGATGGGTGGGAAGTAAAGCCTTTAAAAGATATTTTAACTATTCAGTACGGAAAAGACCAAAAAGAAGTTGAATCAGAAAGTGGGAAGTATCCAATTTTAGGGTCTGGTGGAGTTATTGGATATACAAATAATTTTTTGTATGACAAGCCATCAGTCTTAATAGGTAGAAAAGGTACTATAAATAATCCACAATACATGGAAACTCCTTTCTGGACGGTGGATACATTGTTTTATTCTCACATAAAAAATAAAAATGTCCCAAAATGGGTTTTTTATGTATTTCAGTCTATAAATTGGGATTCTTATAATGAAGCATCGGGGGTACCAAGTTTAAGTACTGCGAATATCAATAGAATTGAAGTTTTACGACCTACTGTAAAAGAACAAGAACAAATTGCCAAAATTCTCTCAACACTTGATAAGAACATAGAAACTACAAACCGCCTCATCGAAAAAGAGAAAAATATCAAAAAAGCCCTTATGCAAGAGCTTCTAACCAACGGCATAGACAAAGACGGACACATCCGCACAAGAGCAACCCATGCATACAAAGAGAGCGAATTAGGACTTATCCCTGAAGAGTGGGAGCTTGTGAGTTTAGATGATTTTTTTAAGTTAAAAAGTGGAGATACAAAACCAGAAGATACTTCAGATAGTGGTATTTATGAAGTTTATGGAGGCAATGGTATAACTGGATATTCTAATTCTAAAAATAATAATGATGAAACTCTAATCATTGGTAGAGTTGGAGAATATTGCGGCAGCATATATTTGGTAAACGAATGTTGGATAACAGATAATGCACTTTACATTACTAAGAAAGTAAAAAAGTTTGACACTCAATATATGTTTTACTTATTGCATTTTTTGAATTTAAATAAATATAAATCAGAAACCGGACAACCTCTTTTAAACCAAACAACAATAGGAAATGTAAAAACTTCGTATCCAAAAGATAAATATGAACAAAAACAAATCGCCAAAATCCTAACCACTCAAGATAAAAAAATCGAAATAGAAGAAACAAACCTAGCCAAACTAAAAGAGCTAAAAAAAGGACTTATGAACGATTTATTAAGTGGTAAAGTGAGGGTTAAAAGTGCCTAGAGTTCGTCGTATTGGTTCAATTAGTAGTGAATTGTTGAAGAAATCGAAAGAAGCCGCTTTAGCAGCAGTTCAAATTTTTAATAATCCGAATATTACTTTTAAATCTGAGTCTTTTATAGTCCTGATGAATATTGCTTGGACTTATTTGTTGCATGCTTATTATAAAAAAAACAGTATTGAATATAGATATTTTGAACAAAGAGGTAAACGAAAAAAATTTGACACCACAAGACATGGAGCTTATAAACATTGGGAATTAGAACGATGTATTAATGACAGTAACAATCCACTAGACAAAGATACTTCCAACAATTTAAAATTTTTAATTGGTCTTCGTCATGAAATAGAACATCAAATGACTTCAAAAATTGATGATCTATTAAGTGCAAGATTTCAAGCCAGTTGCCTTAACTACAACGAATATATAAAAAGACTATTTGATGACACAGAAGGTATCGAAAAGTATTTGTCACTTAGTTTGCAATTTTCAAGTATTAGTACAGAACAGAAAGAATTATTAGAAGAACATACTGAACTTCCAGCTAATATTTTAGGTTATATTTCAGCATTTGATGAATATTTATCAGATGAAGAATACAGTAGTCCAAAATATGCTTATAGGATCTTATTTGTTCCAAAAACAGCGAATCATAAAGGACAGGCTGACAAGGTTATAGAATTTGTAAAAAGTGATTCGGCGCTTGCAGAAAAAGTTAATGCGGATTATGTGATTATGAAAGAAACGGAAAAGAAAAAATATTTACCAAAGCAGGTTGTAGAAATGGTTCAAAATGCTGGTTTCTCAAAGTTCAAAATTTATGACCATACACAATTATGGAAACAAAAAGATGCTCAAAACCCATCAAAAGGTTATGGTTCGATGGTTGCTGGTGAGAAATGGCATTGGTACCAAAGATGGATTGATGAAGTAATTAAACATTGTGAAAGTTCTGGAGAAAAGTATCAATAATGGCTAAAAAATTATACTACGAATTACTTAATGAAATTTCAGCAGATGAACTCTTTGATGGATTACTTGGATATGGCTTGTTTGCAGAAAAGATACCACCTTTTTTAACTGCTGAGAATTTTTTAAATTTTTGTAAAACACCTCCAACTGGATTTACTTTTGATAAATCAGAAAAAAAATACATTCATTATGAGAGTATGAGAAACATAAATATTCCCAGAGTTTTAGCTATTCCAAATCCAATCGCATATCATAATCAATGTAAAGTGTTGTCTGAAAACTGGGATAAATTGCTTGAGTACTTTGAAAAACAAACACAGAACCAAGAATATAGGATAAGTAGGATTCATATAAGAAAAATAGATGATAGTTTTAAAGTTTTTAATACATGCTATCAAGACTTAGATGATATCGATTTAGACGATTATCCAACATTAGTACAAAATCATCTTTTTGAAATGAATCATAAAAATTTTTGTACAGATGATTATCCAGAACCTAATTTATTGATTGGAAAAAGATATGTTGTCAAGGCAGATATATCAAATTGTTTTCCAAGTATTTATACTCATTCTTTGCCTTGGGCTTTGGTAAGTAAACCCCATTCAAAAATGCACAGAAGCCCAACAGAATGGTTTAATCAAGTTGATTTTTATACTCGAAACTTGAAAGATGGTGAAACACATGGCATTTTGATAGGTAGTCATGCTTCCAATCTTATATCTGAAATCATTTTGACTGCTGTTGATAAAGCTATGTATGATAAAGGTTATAGATATATTCGTAATATTGATGATTACAGTTGTTATATTGAGACAAAAGAAAAAGCAGAAGAGTTTTTAGTGGATTTATCCACAGAGTTGAAACAATATGGCTTAATACTCAATCATAAAAAAACTGAAATTTTAAAATTGCCATTGGCTTCAACAGAAAACTGGGTAAGAAAATTAAACTCTTTTGTTTTTTCAAATGATGATAGATTGAAGTTAAGTGAAGTAAGAGCTTATCTTGATATTGCACTTGATTTGATGTTTCATAATAAAGAAAATAGTGCTATTTTAAATTATGCAATCAAAGTTTTAGCAAAAAAAGAGATGACTCAAAATGCAAAAGATTATTTTATAAAAACAGTTCATCATTTGGTTTTATTGTATCCTTATTTGGTGCCTTTGCTTGATGATAAAATATTTACTATTTTTTCAATAGATAAGTCCAAAATAGAAAAAATTTCACAAGATTTATTTCAACTTGGTGAATCTAAAAAACTTTATGAAGCGATGAGTTATGCTCTGTTTTTTAGTTTGAAATATGATTTTTTACTCACTGAAAATTTATTTGAAAAAGTAGAAAATTCTCATGATGCCGTTTTACTTTTATTGGCTTATTTACATGATGAAAAATTTATAAAACATTCTAAGGTAACAAAAAAATATAAAGCATTAGCAAGGTCATTAAAAGATGATATTGATGAATATTGGGTATTTATTTATGAAGTTTTAACTTTTGGAAACCTAAAAAGTGAGTGGAGACAAATGAAACAGGCAAATATTACTTTCATTAAAAGCGAGTTTTTATAATGAAACTACAAATTAACGAATCGCAAAATATAGAGTTTAAACAATCTTGGAGAGATGAGTATATCAAATGGGTAAGTGCATTTGGAAATAGTGATGGTGGTAAGCTCTATATCGGTGTTGATGATGATGGCGAAATCGTCGGCATTGTCAATGCAAAAAAACTCCTTGAAGATATACCAAACAAAGTGCAAGACATTTTAGGCATTATGGTAGATGTCAATCTAAAAACAAGCGAAGAAAAAGAGTACCTTGAAATCATTACAGATAAATATCCATACCCCATAAGTTACAAAGGCTCATATTACTACAGAAGCGGAAGTAGTACACAGGAGCTAAAAGGTGCAGCACTAGATAAATTTTTACTCTCCCGTCAAGGCAAAAAATGGGACGGTGTGCCTGTTCCTTATTTTGGGTTTGATGATTTAGACCCTTTTGCATTTAAACTTTTTCGAGAGAAAGCCGCGAAAAAAAAGAGAATCGATGGTGAACTTTTAAAAGAGAGCGATGAAGTGCTGACAGATAAACTTCATCTAAAAGAGGGTGCGTATCTCAAAAGAGCCGCAACACTTCTTTTTGCAAAAGAGCCTCAAAAGTATGTAACTGGAAGTAGTATAAAAATAGGATATTTCAAATCGAACAGTGATTTGGTTTATCAAGATGTGATAGAGGGAAATCTTTTTGAGCAAGTAGATAAGACTATGGAGCTTATATTTACAAAGTACCTCAAAGCGCTCATTACCTATGAGGGGGTTCAAAGGGTTGAGAGCTTTCCTGTATCTGAACTAGCTTTTAGAGAAGCGCTTATAAATGCAGTTGTCCATAAAGATTATGCTTCACAGCATACTATACAGATAAGTGTTTATGACGATAAGCTTCTTATGTGGAATGCTGGAGATTTGCCACCACACTGGACAATAGAGACACTTTTGCAAAAGCACTCATCTGAACCACACAATCCTGCTATCGCTTATCCTTTTTTCTTGGCTGGTTACATCGAGTCATGGGGAAGAGGCATAGAGAAAATCATTGATGAATCTAAAAAGTTCAATGGAATCACTCCGCAGTTTAGATGGCAAAATGGTTTATGGGTGGAGTTTTATTTTAATGAGGTCGGAGAAAAGGTCGGAGAAAAGGTCGGAGAAAATCTGACTGACAATCAGAACAAAATAGTTAAGCAAATGATTCTAAATCCAAAAATATCTGCAAGAGAGTTATCCGACATTGTAGGAATTTCAAGTAGAAAGATAGAAGAAAACATCAAAAAACTAAAAGAGCAAAATATTATCAAAAGAGTTGGAAGTGCCAAAGGCGGATATTGGGAGATAGTAGATAAAGAGGGATTAATATGAGCAGTTGGATAAGAGAAGCAGCCTATGTAGAAGAGAAGTTTTTGGAGCAGCTTAAAAGCTTGGGTTGGGATACTTTAACCATAGCAGACAATGACAACAAGCACCGAACTACCAAAGCTTTAAAAGGGCGAGATAGTTTTAAAGATGTGATTTTAGAAGATATCCTCAGTGAAGCTATAGTCAAAATAAACGGTAATTGGCTCAAAGATGAGCAGATCAAAGAGGTCATAGCTACTCTAAAGAACATCAACCACTCATCACTTTTTGAAAACAACCTTGCTTCTACTGCTCTTCTTATCGAAAATACATCCGTCGATGTAAATCATGCGACAGGTGCGAAATCTCCAACGGTAAAATATATAGATTTTGAAAATATCTCAAACAATCACTTCTTGGCAGTATCGCAATTTATGGTCGATGGTGCGCAGACTATTATCCCCGATATTACACTTTTTGTAAACGGTATCCCTTTGGTAGTCATAGAGTGCAAAGCGCCGGATGTTACTGATCCTATCCATGAAGGTGTAAATCAACTAAAAAGATATATGAATACAAGAGGAACAGAACAAAGCGAGGGTGCTTCAAAACTTTTTCATACCAATGCTTTTGTGGTGGTAAGCGCAAGGACTCAGGCAAAAAGCGGAACTATCAGCTCAAACCTAGAGCATTATCTAAGCTGGAAGGACCCATATCCAAGAGACTTGAGCGAATTTGGCAAAGATGAGCAAGATATATTAGTCGCCGGCATGTTAGCGCCTACAAATCTGCTTGAGATTATGAGAGACTTTACAGTAGTGATGGGAAGTGGCAGAAAAAGAGTCAAAATAGTTTGTCGTTATCAGCAATACAGAGCAGTTAAAAAGACAGTTAAAAGAATAATGCAAGCCAATACGCCCCAGGAGAGAAACGGTGTAATCTGGCATACGCAAGGAAGCGGTAAGTCTCTTACAATGGTCTTTTTGGTTAGGCACTTGCGAAGCATAAAAGAGCTGCAAGAGTATAAAATCCTTTTTGTCGTCGATAGAAGCGACCTGCAAGAGCAGCTAGAAGAGACAGCTACACTTATAGGCGAGAAGATAGATACCGCACTCAACGGCAAAGATCTAAAGAAAAAACTCTCTAACGATGTGAGTAACATCAATATGACTATGATGCAAAAGTTTAATGACGGTGAGTTTGAAAAGGCAAGTGAAGGGATAGATACTTCAAAAGTGTTAGTGCTCATCGATGAAGCGCACCGTACACAATACTCAAAATTTGGCTCCGCTCTAAGACTTGCTCTGCCTGATGCCGTTAAAATAGCATTTACTGGAACACCTGTAGAGAAAACCGTAGGTTCTTTTGGAAGCTACATTGATACCTATAAAATCCGTGAAGCAGTAGAAGACGGTGCAACTGTGCCAATCATCTACGAAGGAATGACTTCAAACGATACTCTTGAAAACAGAGGTGAATTTGACGCCAAGTTTGAGGATCTATTTGCAGATTTGACCTCTAAACAGATAGAAGCTATTAAGAAAAAGTACGGTACAAAAGGCGACATATTAGAAGCCCCAAAACGAATTGAAGCTATAGCAAAACATATGGTAGAGCATTACATAAAAAACATCTTACCAAACGGTTATAAAGCTCAAGTTGTAAGCTCGTCAAGAAAAGCAGCGATTCTTTACAGTGAAGCGATAAATAAAGCCTTAGAAGCGTATAAAAATGAGATTGGAGAGCTTAGGTCTAGTGTGGTTATATCTGCTAAACACAATGACAACAGCGATGACTTTCCAAAAGAGTTTACTACCAAATCTCACAAAGACAGTGCCGTAGCAGAGTTTAAAAAGCCATTAGATAGATCAAACTTAGCTTTTTTAGTAGTAAGCGATATGCTTCTTACAGGTTTTGATGCACCTATTGAGCAGGTAATGTATTTAGACAAAAAGCTTACCGCACATAATCTTCTTCAAGCGATAGCAAGGGTAAATAGAACATATGAGGGCAAAACAAGAGGGCTTATCGTTGATTATTACGGAGTAGGCGCGCATCTCAAAGAGGCATTAGCAAACTATGAAGATGCGGATGTAGCGGATGTAATGCAAGACATAAGCTGCGAGATAGACAAACTAGAACTTTCACACAGAAAAGTGATGCAGTTTTTTAATCAAAACGGTGTTGAAGAGATAAACAAAGACAATTTAGAAGATGCTGTTGTAATGTTAGCAGACGAGAAGCTGCGAGCAGAGTTTAAAATGCATTTTAAAGAGTTTACGAAACTAATAGATTTTATATTGCCACACCCTATAAAAAGATACTTTTTAGATGATGCAAAAGTGCTAGGAATGATAAAAAATGAGGCTCAGAGGAGATACAGAGATGAAGAGCTTCAAATAGAAGGGATTGGCGAAAAAGTTAAAAAACTTATCAATGAACACCTTGTGAGCCAAGGGATTGAGACAAGAGTCAGACCGGTATCGATATTTGATGATGAGTTTGAAGATGCACTCAAAGATAGACCAAATAAAGCAGTCGCCTCAGAGATGGAACATGCCCTTAGGTATACTATAAAGATCAACATTGATAAAGACCCACTCTACTACAAATCTTTGGCTGAGAAGCTGGAAAAAATCATTGCAGAGCATAGAGGTGAATGGGATAAGCTTGTAGAGAAACTCTCAAAATTCAAAGAAGAGATAGTCGGCGGAAGAGAGATTTTGGAAGTATTTAAAAAGCTTGGCTGTGATGTCTGTATGGCGTATTATGATATGTTTTTAAGCTTCTACGATGGAGAAGTGAGCGAAAAAACGAAAGATGTCATTATAGAGCTTGTTATAAATTCTCTTGGTGTAACTGTTCGAGAAATGGCAAGAGTTGATTTTTGGGGAACTACCGGGGTAGAGAGTAGAAATAGACTTCAAAACTATCTTGTTGGACTTATCTCAGCTACAAAAGATGCGGTGTTAATTAAACATATTGCTCTCATAAAAGAGCAATTTATGAGCCTTACAAAAGAGAACCAAAAAGAGCTTCAAGGTTTAAAGCTTGATAATTGATTACGAACTTATACGATCCAAGCGTAAAAGCATCGGCATCACTATCGAGAGAGATGCAAAAGTAGTCGTTAATGCTCCACTTGATTTGGATAACAAAGAGATAGAAAAACATGTGCATAAAAAAAGAGTATGGATTTGGGAAAAGTTAGCAATTAAAAAATCAATAATTGATAATATCGCTTCAAAGAAGTTTGTCTCAGGAGAGAGTTTTAGCTATCTAGGACGAAACTATAGATTTCAAATAGTTGAGGGAAATAGTGAACTAAAACTCAAAAATGGTTGGTTTGTACTGGGACAGAAGAAGCAGCCAAAATCAAAAGAGATCTTTAAAGCTTGGTACAGCGAACATCTAAAAACTAAAATAGATGAGCGGCTAGAGAGTATTTGCAAAATGGCAAATATTTTAAAACCTGACTTTAAAATAATGGAACTTGGCTTTCGCTGGGGCTCTTGTACAAAAGATGGTGTCTTAAATTTCAACTGGAAAATTGCAATGGCTCCTATAGGAGTAATTGACTATATTATTGTTCATGAAATAGTACACCTCAAGGAGCATACGCATAATGAGAAGTTTTGGAAAGAAGTAGGCAAAATAATGCCGAATTATGCAGAAAAAAAAGAGTGGTTAAAGGCGCAGGGGAAAGGTTTGTCACTTTAATTACTTAACTTTATTTAGACCAAAAACATCAGCCCCATCCCTAAAAATAAGTCTCCCAAATTTATCTTTGGTAATATCCCAGCCACAGAGTCTTTGATAAATATCGGTCTGTATGGTTCTTTTAGAAACATTAAACTCCTCTGCTAAAGATGAGATAGTAGGTCTTTCGTCTTTAGTGAGCATAGAGAGTATGGAGATAAGTCTAAAAAGAGCTTTGTCATATGATTTTTGTGCCATAGTAAAACTCCTTCCATTATACAGCGTTACTTAAAAGCGGCAGTGCTTGAGTAATACTCACCAAAAGCTCTATTGTGAGTACAAAGATTGTATATCTGTACTCTTTTGTTAAGTGTTTTGCTTTTCTCATCTGTTGCTCCTTTTATCCTATATTAGTATTTATTAAACAGATTATATACTAATATGCATATTATGTCAAGAAGTAAATTGCTATATTAGTATTTTATATGGTAAAATTATCCAAATATAGTATAAAAAG
>NZ_JALNZY010000060.1 GCF_023229105.1 Sulfurimonas sp. | reverse complement strand
GTTCCTGATTTCCAATCTTTGAGCTTGACATACCAGTCAGTTCGACCAAGTTTAGGATTGTTAAAACTTGTCACTTCGCCACCGATCGACCGGATGAAGTTCTGCTCTCTAAAGCTGATATTTTCCTTGACAATTTTCCAATCCTTCGTTGTTTCAAGAAAAGCCCGATATTTACGCACAACATCCCTTAAACGCTCTATCCTTGCAAGCTGTCTGCCAACTGAATTACAGTTACCATCTTTGCGATAGGGACAATCTCCGTGCTCCCAGTACTGCACAGGTTTTTTTAATGTGTTGCGGGCGTGTTTAGCGGGGTCGTATCTTTTGGGGTTGGATATACATCTGTTGTCTTCTGTGCATTTCATTTGTTAAGCTCCTTTTGAATAAGGTTAAGAAGTGTAGCTTTTTCTGTCTGTGTCAAATTTTTATACTTTTTTGCAAACTGGGTTTTAACGGTGTCAATAATCCACTCAGGTTTAAGCCCTGCAATCTCACGGGCTTTTTTAATGTCTGAGTCGGTTATTATCCTGTTTGGTGTCTCGGTATCGGTCGGCTGCGTTTTTTCTTCCTGCATTGTTTCTGTTGGCTTATTTTCACCTTTTGGCAAAGCCCATTCCGGTAAACTTGGAGTTTTCCAATAGAATTTGTCTTTTTGCTTTGTAGTTGCATAATTCCAACCTTTTTGTTTTGTTGCTGAAACAACGGCATAAACAACTTCAAGATTATAAAGATAACGACCAATACCCCACTGAACAGCTGACCGCTTCATAGCGTTTGAGATACCGCCTTTTGTTGTTTCAATATCAGTATTATCAGCACCATCCCACTTGGTTATCCACTCCCCGTTAATTTTTACGGATATTCCGCAACTCATCCCACCGTTTGGAAGTTCTCTTAATGCGTTCTGCCATCCGTCAATTCCGAAAACTTCATCAAGTCTGTCCTGTATGGCTCTATTCTGAACATATGCCAAAACCATAGCCCAGAACCCATCATCATTTTTACCGCAGGATTGAACTCTCCATTCAATCTCATCTGCTTTAAAAGGTCTTTTTAATTCTGCCTCAATTTGTAAAATTGTTTTCATACCTACCTCATGTCTAATGTTTCGTTAATCATATCCTTTTCGCTCTGATAACCTGTAAAACTGTTCCACGCTCTCGGTCTGGTTGCCTTCCACCGTCTGGCACGGATTACCCTGATTGTGTAAACAAAGCACTCATAACCTTTTACAAGTGCTATTGATAAAATAAGTAATCCGATAATGATTAAAATGTTTTTCATTTGTTTGCCTCCTTAAATTTTCCGTAACTATATCCCATTTCATACGCCTTAAAAATCTTATTGATTTCTCCGCTTGCATAAGTATATCCTTTTTTCCACAATTCTTTATCTTTTTCTCTCGCTGAAACCTTCAAGTTAAAAGTTTTTTCAAACATTTCTAAAAGCTCATAATATTCAGATGAATCTATCATTTTGTTTACTCCATCTCAAAGTTAAAATAACGACCATCAACAAGATAAGAATAACCCCAAAACACACAAAAAGCAACAAAAAAACACAAAAAGACACAAAATAATGATAAGTTGCTGAAATTGTTAGGAGATAAAATCACTTGATAAAAAAAATGCCCCCCTAATAGTTCTGGCTACATCGGAGGGCTGTGTCGTAAATTAACTTTGAAAGAACAATGGAGTAATTATAGTATAAAGAAAGATACCGCCCCTGTCAAGTAAGGGACGGCATTTTGTTTAGGCGGTCTGTATGGTGAACCCGTTTAGGGATTAAACGGAAACTTTGCAGGAATATTTCTGACCTTTATATCCTATTACAGCCATACCCGTTTTCTCAAGTATGTCGAGATCTATTTCATAAGCCATTGCAGATATGTTAAAATTTGGGTCGTATATAGCCTCACAGTCAAGCTTTTTATCTTCGTATGCTATGGAGATACCAACCTTATGTTCTGTGTCGTTATACACGGTTGTTATACCGTATTTGTTCCCTTTACTGTCCTTTAAAAAAACAGTACTTGCAAATTGTGCAATATTGCAGGAAACAAAAAACATTAAAACTAATGCGATCAAATACTTTTTCATTGTTACTCTCCTTTAAAATATTTATTCAGTCCGTCTATTTCGTGCTGTAATTCGCTAACCTTCATTTCGGCTTTGATTCTGTCCGCTTCTTCACGCAGGCGACCTGCTTTCTCATCGTTTAGTTGTAAAACCAGTTTTTCGGTATAACCCTGTAAAGCGTAAACATCACCCTCTAACTCGTTCATCCTTTGCTCAATATTAACGGATGACTGGTTTTCCTTAATAAACTTAAACGCTTCTTTTAAAGCTACAAAACCAAGCCGTATAAGTTCACCGTAATTCATTTGCTTTCCTGCCATATTTTCTTAAACCAAGCGACAACCTCGTCATCTGTTTTGTTATCGGTCTTTTTAGCAAGGGCTTCGGCTGTTTCAATCAAAAGTGACTGGACGGCTTTGTCGTTAAGAAACTTCATAAGAAATTTAATAAGTGCTTTCATTTTTTACTCCTTTAAAGGTTTACATTTATATTTGTTGTAACATTTACAAAACGCCTGCCTCTCTGTGTTTCCATAAACCAACCCTCTGACTCGCCTGTATATATGAGAGGAATGGATGCGTTATACCCTGACAAAGCACCTTTAACCTCAATAGTCATACTTGTAATATATCCACTTCCATTACGAGTTGAAACAAATCCTAAGTCCGTTGATGGTGCTGATGTATTAAGGTTTCTGACATATTGGATTGCATTTAAAAATTCAGCAATGGTTTTAGATATGTTGTCATCTGTTGTTGAGTTTGTTGTTATGGGTAAGGTTGCTTTAATAGTCAATCCATCTGGAGTTGCAATAGCAAGCGTTTCTATAGCTGTTGCAACTGTTCCTGATGCAAGCGTCTGATTTATGTGGACTCCACCATCAATAAAATAAGCGTTATTATCAATAGCACCGTAAGCGTTTAAGGTGGCAATAAGTTCATTTGCGTTAATTATGTATCCCTTGTTATTAGTTACCATATTTCCGATAACTGTTGCGTTCATAGTGCCATAAGAAACATCAAGTGTTTTTGCATTATAAATAAGTGACGGCAGGTCTGTTCCTGTTGCCGCTGTGTTTGAAAATGTTATGTCGGTAACGGCAGACAGCGTAACACTCGAAAGGTGGTCATATACACGAATGCAGCTTGCCCCTTCTTTCCAGTCATTGCCTGTGTCATGGGGTGCTGAAACATTAATGTTTTTTGACCATATTATTAAATTAGCACCCTGATAAAGATCAAACCCGTATATGTCATTTTCGCCTGAGTTTGTATAGGTTGTGAAATTAAAGTCTGATGCAAGAACATTAGTAAGATTTACAATTCTTACTGATTTTGCCCTTATAGTAATATTAGCCGTTATTGAGCAATTAGTGGCTTCACTTACTATTATAGTTCCATATCCACCATCTTCGATACTATCTACGGCAAATTTAACAGTTTGAAAAGGATAGGTTGCTGTTCCGTCACCTGTTGCATCACTACCGCTTGTGCATGCTACATAGTAGGTTTTACCAAAAGCACGGTCTGTAAAATCAGCCCATTCGCCCTGTTGGTAAAGTATTCCATTTAATTTAGCATATTCAAGGGCGGTCTTTTGAAATCCTGTATCAGCCATACTTGTTACATCTACTCTTGTGCCGCCTCTTGCCCAGATACCTCTTAAACTCGGTTTAGCCATTTGTTCATCTCCGCAACTTAATAATAATAAACTAATACTCCAGATCAGCCATTTCATCACCTGCATCGCCCACATCCTGCATAATGCTACTGTTAAAATAAAATGTATCAGAGTCCTGTAGGGTTATCCCTATCACCGTAACTCCCGCAGGTTTTGCCTGTCTGAGATACGGTAAACACACGCTCGGATAAGGCATTTTATCTCTATCGCAGTAAAAAGCAACACACGAAGGATAATATTCCATTGTGATCGTTTCTTCATCTGACATCAATTTTATGATACTATCCATATTCTGGATTTTACCCTGTGAATTAGTGCTTGCTATTTTACCCCGTATTATCTGGCGTAACATTATGTCATCAGTCGTGGGAATAGGTGCATTATGTTTCTTAGCCATTTCCTGCAAATCGGCATCCTCAAGAAAGTCAATATCTGACATTCTCATCATATCACGCAGGATAACAGCCATACGGTCTGCAAAGTCTATAAACAGTCCTTTTAACAATTTAAATAATGTCATTTATACTGCCCCAAAATACGGTTATTAGTTAATGTGCTGTAATCGGTCGGCTCTGCTACGCCTACGCCTGTAGCTTGAAACTCAACGGGTAAAAAATCAGCTGTCACCCTTGACTCGTCTAAAGGTGAAAAGGTAACATTAAAAGTATAATCAGCTTCGTAGTAAGTATCACCATCTTCATAGACCGTGCCGTCATAGCTCCCTGCGATAGTGGGTATCTCATCTAATACGGCAAGGGCTGTGGCAAGTTTTTTTGAATTCGCCTGTGTCCAAGTTCCAGCGTTATCATATACGCCAAAATACTTAGTGCCGTTTACTGTGTGTATTGCTATCATTTAAGACCCCACAACCATATAGCTATACTGTGACTCAGCAGTTCCACATACAAATTTGAAATTATAATGATTTCCTATTGTAAGCGATGAGCAGTCAATATCTCCTGTTACAAGCCTATTTAAAACAGTTAATGTGCCTATGTCAACCCAAGCAAAAATCAGAGGATACTCGGAAATTCTCTTATAAACACTTACTGTTATTGTATCAACATCGGAAAGATTAGTATAACCGATACAAGAATAAGAAGCCGAAGTTGTAACCGTTGATTCTGGAACAAGAATTGATATATCTCTAACCATTGCGGATATATCATCTGAAACGATCCACTCTTCTGAGACTGCTTTCACGGTTATATTTTCATTTTGACTAAAATCATCTTCGCTAAATTCTAAATTTTCTTGAAATCTCCACACACCTTCCGAGAAAAAAGGCGTTGTTGTTGCCAAAAGAATCTCCGAGGTGTCGGCTTTTATTCCATATATTTTGATTTCGGTTACTAATTCGTGACATGTGCCCCAAAACTCGTTAATGACGTCATCTTCCAATGTCCTGACAAATTGACGCTCATTTGCGGTTGAAATATTTATAAAAACATTAGCGATTGTAATGATTCCGTCAGCATCAGTAAACCCCGCTATTCCATATCCTTCATTGCTTGTTGATAAACCACCATTTTCATCATAATAATAGGTTGTGGATGCGTTAAAAGCCGTTGTGATATTGTCAACCGTTGCTGTCATCTGTGACCTATTACTTGTAATAGTCGAAGTATCGGGTTTTGATGTATCGGCATAATTTACTACAACCTGACTTGTTTTAGTCTGGTCGATTATTACTTTTCCTATGTTTAGTTCGCTCATTATGGGTTCACCGTAATTCTGGCTGTTGGTATTCTTATTGCCTGCCTTGCCGTTGCTTCAATATTTGATGTGTTATAAGTCACATCGTCTGTGCTTACTGTTACGGCTAAACTGGTGAACTCTGTTCCTGTCCAGTCTGCAACCGTTGTAAATAGTGAATTAGTTCCATATACGACTAAATCTTCACCTGCTTCGAGTGTATCAGCCCACGCCTTAATATATGCTTTAAGTGCTGTTTTCTGGTCGCCCGTAAGTGTCGGCACGGTCGTTAAAGCAGTATAAATATTGACCTCTTCAACTCTGGAATATTCAATATTCACAGTAGATTTATTACCTATGGTGATTGTTTCTTCAATTTTATTCGGGGCTGATGCTCCGCTATATGCTCTTATGCCCGCAGGTTTAACAAAAGCAATCGTTTGACAAATTGCAGTATCTACATCTGCTGATGTGTCGGTCTGGTCAACTATAACTTCAAATCTGGCGTTTTGTATATCATCAATTACCGTTGCGTTATTTACCCCTGTTATTTCTTTTACGGCTTTTGCAATAGCATTTTCAGTATATTCCTTTGAGTTACTTTCTGACTGTATTCTTATTCTCGCCTCTTCGTCTGTTTCAACATCTCTACCGTCTTGAAAACTGCTTGAGCTTGAATTAGTCACGCTTGCCAGACCTGATACGGGGCTTACTATTTCATCAACCGTATCATCAGAAATAGAACCGATAGAACCTATCTCAACTGCTTCAACATCAATAAGGTGTGTGCCTACTGCATAAGTTTCTGCTTTAACAGGTCTAAACTGCAACCCCTCAGCGTTTTGAAAATAATCAGTAGTGGCAAGTGTGCAAGAGCCGTCACAGACTATTGTGAAATCTGTTATCCTTGCCCTTGACCCTCTATCTCTTATTTTGCCTAATTGTGCAAGTTGCAAGTCTAGAGCATCACCTTCTGCAAGGATGGTATTATTATTCTGCACAAGTTCAAGTTCATCATAAAGTTCGCTTGCCGTGTAGCTTGTTATATTAAAAAGCTGTCCGATAATATCAGTAGGTGATAAATTGACATTGACATCTACATTTGTTCTTAAATCCTCTGCGATCTCATTTTTAAGCTCAAGAAAAGTTTTTGCTGTTATCATATTATAACCTCATCTTTATAAGGGATTGTCCCCTCAAGTGTCTGCACATTACAACTTATAGTTAAAGTTCTATCTGCGGATAACTCATATTCAAACTCGCTTATATCTACTACTCCGACCGTTTCAAGAATTGCCTGTTTAATGGATATTCTCATAAAAGCATCCTGACCTTTCTGGAATCCTCTGATATAGTCAACGCCTAAAAGGTTATTAAGGAAATATTCACCTTTCCAAGTTCTGATATTAGACCTTATATTTTGTGCTATTGACTCTCTATTTCTAACAAGCTCAAAAGTCCCGTTAGTAAATATCAATTCACCGTCTGCATTAGTTTTTAAGTTCATCCTTCAAAATCTCCCATTTTTGACAATAGCGTTAAAATGTTTCCTGCCACTAAGGGGTTAACAAGCTCAGCAAAATCAGCTTGAGAGCTTAAAGGCACGGGAGCACCTGCAACCGTTACGGTCGTGGTTGATAAAGAAATTATTACACTTTTTAAAATATTGCCTAATTCGTTTATCAATTTTATAAAATCCTCTGTATTGCCGTTTATCTCTATTTTACCGTCAGCGTGCAAGACAACGCTCATATTATCATTTTTAAGCCCGCATTTGCCGTCTGCAAGCGTTAATCTACTGCCTTTAGGCGTGAACCCTGCTATGAAATAAGAATCGCTAATATCGTGTTTTCTGGTTGTATAGCTTGACTTTGCATTGTTAAGATATGCCGATAAATCTTCATCAAAGGAAAGTAAAGCACCATAACACCCTTTTGACACAGGCACAAATAAACCGCTAACCCCGTTATTAGTCATTTGAAATATGGGGATGTTGGGAATTATTTTACCGTTTTCTGTTTTTACTTCTACAGACTGTTTAGTGTGGTCATATTTAATAACCTCGCAGGGGATGGCTACTTTTATCTGGCTTTTGAGTTTATCAAAAATCCGTTCAAGTTCCTTGCCTATTGTCATTTTGCCTCACAGGTCATTAACCAGTCATTGCCTTTTGTCGAGCCTTTTACTGTCACGCTCTGCACTACAAAGTCGCCAAGCTCACCTATTCTCACTCTACGCCCGACAATTATATCGGGGATGATTAAACAGGTAAAGGATAAATATTCAGTTTTAACAAGTTTTTTATTAACTACTTCTTTGCCGTTTACAGTCTTTTTTTCTTCGATCTCTTCAAAAGCAAATCCCCTTTCTGGAGTGCCTACAAGTCCGTTTGAACTATCGAGTATTACAGTAAAGTCATCTATCGCTCCAGTTATGCGGTCAACTACATACAATTGATTGTTCTGGAATAGGGGTTTTTTATCGGTTTTTGAAAGTATATCTGCAAGTGATTTTTTAGCAGTATCTAAAACCACGCTTGACACGGTTTTTTTACCCTGTATAACATCATAAATTTTGTCTTTCATACCTGCTACAACTTCACCGCCCGCCCTTGTAAATGAATCAAAAATATCATTTATCATATTACGGTAATCTACATTTTCTGCATATCCTTTAGATACCTGTGCAAGTCCTGCCGTTATCGTATCACCGCAGGTTATGTAAATACCTCTATCAGCACCCTGTTTGATATGTCGCATACCTGTAATATCTCCTTTATAAAGCAGGGTTTCCGAATCACCGTAACCTACATATATTTCAGCTTGTGAATTGTTACCGCTGTATATGTCAGGTGCTTCCATATTCCAGATAGTTATATCGGCTGTGTCAGGGTCTATGCCGTTTGATCTTTTAACGGAAAAGTCAATTGCAAAATCTTTATATATTTCGTAAACTACGGCATTATTAAGACTAAAAAGCATTTCCTCTGTATCGGGAAAGCTAATCAGTTTAACTCGTAAATTCCGTTCCCGCATCATCACTTATCACCATATAAAGATTTTCAAAAGTATCGTCTTTTTCATCACCGATAAAAACAACCTCAGTATTTTCTGGGAATCCTACAAATAATCTGGCATATCTCACACCAACGGCAACAAAAGCACCTTTAAACAGTTCATTATTATCTGAATCGGTTAGACTCCAAGCCCAACGCTCGGCTTTGGTGTTCCATCTGAACACAGCGGAAAAATTCTCATCACCTATTGTTAAACGGGTTGTAAAATAAGGTGTATTTTTGGGCATTGTTAATTTTCTCATAATCCTCTCCGTCTATATACACCGCCTAAAAAGGTTTCATTTACGCTTTCCGCTTCTGTGGTAGTAGCTTGTTTTTCAGTAGGCTTGTTCTTGTTTGCTTTAGCTGTTGTTTTCTTGCCTACATCGGTTGAAGGGTCGGAACGGTATTCTTCTGTTTTAGTCGATTCTGCAAAAAATACTTCTTGCATATTAAGGGTTATTCTCAAACCTTTTTGCAGTTCACGGGTTGCAGATACTTCATTTATCATCATACTTTTTAGCGTTCCTGTATAAGTTTCTTCAACAT
Organism: Sulfurimonas sp.; assembly: GCF_023229105.1. Classification (GTDB taxonomy): domain Bacteria; phylum Campylobacterota; class Campylobacteria; order Campylobacterales; family Sulfurimonadaceae; genus Sulfurimonas. Next base: position 2,868 of record NZ_JALNZY010000060.1, on the reverse strand, counting down.
CCACCAAAACGCCCCTAAGCTTTTTAAGGATATTATAAACGCTCTCGGATAACCTTTCACCCTGTTCACCGCTTAAGAATCTGCCCCAGTTTCTAAACTGTTCACCGTAACTCTGTGGCGTGTCTGCAATAAACATACTTGCCGAATAGGTTGCAGGGTTATTCATAACTTCGTCACTAAGCCCCTGTTTGCCGTAGTCAATAGGGTGTTGAAATATTGTAGATGTAGAGTTATGGCTTTCCATTGTCAAGCCCTGTAAAGCAAAAGCATCAAATTTAATCCAGTAAGGTTTATATTTCGGGTTTACTACTAAAACAGCCATTTAGTTACCTTCCATTGAATTTGTAAAAGCTCTGAAATCATCAACAAAAAAGCTCTTCATTTTGTCAACATCTACTGGGTCAGTTATTGTTATAGAACCTATTGATATTGTTTTTGTGTTTGAAGGCATAGGCGAAGCAAATTTATCAAAACCGACTACTGTTGCATAATTAACTGTAGGTATCTCGGCTATGGTTGCCATACTTGCTTTTGCTCTTGCATACGACTCTTGGACTGTGGGAACTTTCTGCATAGCTTCCATATAATCTGCAAAACGTCTTGTTCCCAGAATGTCACGAAGTTTATCTATCATAGGGTCAAACTCTGATTTCCAGTATTCGTTTATGCTTTTAAGGTCATCAATCATATATCCGAAAATCGTCTTTTTATCAGTAGTCAAGGCGTTCCATAATTCGACAACTAAAACTGTTAAAACAAGTATTCCTGCACCTACAAGCAACGGCAGAACGAGCATCTTTGCAAAAGCCCCTATACCTGCCCACCCTAAAAGCGTAAGTTTAGCAGTAAGCCCTATAATACCAGTTGTTAAAGCACCAAGTCCCCATAAAGCGGTAGCACCTGCAACCCACATAAAAGCTTTACCCACAAATTGTAATGTGCTTTTAAGCTGTTCTGAATTTTCTTTAAGCCACTTAATTGCAGGGGCTAAATTGTTTATGATTGTCACAGCAAGTTTTGTCATTGAAGGTATCAGAACATTTGCAATCTGTGTTTTAAGTCCGAATGTTACAAGTCCTATGTCATCCATTCGGTCGTTATACTCTTCCATAGCGTTCATCATATCAACTGACATTACAATGCCTAAATCCTGAGCCCTCTGCCTTAGTTTGGCAATCTCGGTGTTGCCCTGCATAAGCACATCGATCATTTTAAGACCTGACCTGCTAAACAAATCCATACTTGTCGCAACTCTTTCAGCTTCATTAAGTTTAGGCAGATTTTCGGCTACTTCTTTTAAGACATCGTCATAGCTTTTAAGTGTTCCATCGCTTTTTTTAACGGATATGCCTAACCTTTCAAAACCTTTTAAAGCTGTTCCCGTGCCTTCGCCAGCCTCTGCGATACCTCTTTGTAAAAATTTATAGCGTTATTGAAGTCACCCGCCTGCACACCTGCAAGACCCGCAACATAACGCCATTCCTGAAAAGCTTCTGCGTTAGCACCTAAATTACGGGCGGTCTTGTTTGTTTCGTCACCTACCTTTGCAACATCATCGACAAATCTTTTAACGATATATCCTGCACCTGCTAAAGCTCCTAATGCTCCTGTTATGGCATACAGTCCGTTTTTCAAGTTCTTTGTGGCGTTCTCTGCTTGATTAAAACTGCTCCTGTCTACCTGAGCCCCTACACCGATTAGAAAATCTCTTATCTTCATTTTTTCCTCATTTCGAAAGCTTGGCAGTCGTCCATATATCCAATTGCTTCGTGCAGTTCAAGTAACTCCGATAAGTCCATTGAGTTGACATCGCTAAAGCTCGCATAGTTCCTCACAATAGGTAACCAGAACAGCCAATTTATTGTGTTGGCTTCTGTGTCTGTATATCCCTGCCCTGTTGGAGTAATTTTCCTTGTTCTCCAACTTTTTTTAAAGACTCCCCCAAAAAATACTTAACCCCCTCTTGAAAAAGGATAAACTCAAAACTAAGTCCTTCCTTCTCAAGCATTTGTTCCATAACAACAGGGTCGGAAGCGTGACCGAATCCTTCAATCATACAGTTATCAAAAAAGAGTTTTTTCATCCCGTCATAAAACGGCTCTTGGGTTATTTCAAACGCTTTTGATGCTAAGTCAATCAACTTGTCAACGGGAATATCCTTGTCAAGCCCTTCACCGCTCAAGCTGTTTAAATCCATTCCTTTCATCATTTTCATCTGAAAACCCTGATATGATGTGAAATACTTGGTCAACTGTATCAACGGTATTTTATACCATTTTACGGTCACGCTTCCTATATTCATAAGTTACTCCTTAAAATACTGGGGTTATCGGTGGGAAAAGTGCCTCAAGGTTAATCTCAAAATCTACTTCACCGCCTGCAATTACTTCATCTGCTACGCCTATGATCTTCCATTCGGTCGGTGTGTCTGCACCGCTTTCGGGCTGTCCGAAACTTACAAGTATTACCCTTGCTTTCAAACAGGCAAGGGCTGTCATTCCTCTAAGGTTAGTAAAAGTGATAGGTGCGTAAGTCTTAGACTTCTTAACCGCTGTAAGAATGTTATTTCCTGCGTGTGCTGAACCTACCGAAACAGTAAGCTCAAACTTATCAGGCACGGTTGCTTCTGCAAAGGTTACCGAACCGTCAAGGTGTTCAACGATCGTGACCTCATCATTCGGAAAACTTACGCTCACTGAATTGATACCGCTAATTCTCTGGTCGCCTACAAGCAACACATAAGATTTAGGGTCAAGCGTTCTTGTTGCCATTTAATCCTCCTTATATTGTCAAGCTGTATGAAATACGAATCTTATTAATCGCTCCTGCAAGTGTTGCAGTACCTTCAACACCGTCAAGCCATCTCTG
>NZ_JALNZY010000059.1 GCF_023229105.1 Sulfurimonas sp. | reverse complement strand
AAAGCATCACCAAAATATTCAGGCTTATGCGCTCTAAAAAGCGTTATCCCATCAGGTGAACGAAATGTAAGAATATTTAATGTTGCGTATTCGTTTTTTAATCTATCATAAAAAGGAAGCACGATGGACTTTATCTCCTCATAATCTCCATCATTTACGGCTTTTGAGAGGTCATTACGAGCAACCATCTTATCTAGCTCGATATTTAATTCTTTTTTGCTCTGCTCTAAATCTATCTCAAAAAGTCTCTGTGCAGAAGCTGCTACACTCTGAAATTGTCTATCTATTGAACTTTTTAACTGATAATTTAAAAATAGATAGATAACTCCCCATGCTAACGCCAAAATAATTAAAGTAAAAATTAGTATATTTCGTCTTGTTTGATTGGGGATATTCATGCCGTCTGCTCATTATATATATATTAAAAACAATTATATCTTTTTCTTGCTAATATCTAAGTATTTAATCACTAAACCTTCGTATCTAGCCAAGCTCTTTTTTTATAAATATAGACGTAGATAATCCCTTTTATAAGCGTTTCTACATTCATTATAATAAAAATAGCAATTATCCCATAACCCATTTTATAGGCTATATAAGAGGGGATTAATCGAAATATCCACAATGAAATCACATTGACTTTAAGCGTGGTTTTTGTCGCTCCTGCCCCTCTTAACGCTCCTGAATAGACAAACATGATAGCAAGCGGGATTTGAGCCAATCCCACTAGCATCAGGTAGTAGGAAGTCACTGCAATCGTTGGGACATCTTTTGTAAAAAATCCGACTAAAAATTCAGGAAAAAGGATAAGCATTACACCAACACTTCCCATAAATATATAAGCAATTCGTCCACTTATGATGCCCATGTTGTAGGCTCTTGTTTTATTATTTGCACCAAGACTTTGACCAACTAGTGCCGTTGCGGCTATGGAAAAGCCAAAACCGGGCATAAAAGCAATACCCTCTATGCGAAGTCCAACTTGATATCCCGCAAGTTCTGCCGTTCCGTATGCGGCTATGATGGCTACAAAAAAGAGAAAAGAGATGCTTGAAATCCCCCTCTCTAGTGCCGCGCTCCATCCTACATGCCAAGCTCTTATCAGATCTTTGACTCTTATAATTGGAATAAAATTGAGCTTTGCATGCGGTTGTTTTAAAAGCATATAGTACGCCGCAACATTAAAGCTATAAGCAATTATAGTAGCATACGCCGCGCCCTCTATCCCCATAGCAGGAAATCCAAAATGTCCAAAAATCAAAACATAATTTAAAGAAGCGTTAATCGCTGAGGAGAGAAGTTTTATGTAGAGTGAATTTTTTGTATCCCCCGCAGCAGAGAGTGCATTATACAAAAGTGTGTCGATAAAAATAACGACTAATCCCAGCGAAATTATCTTAAAATAGAGCGTGCCCTGCTCTACTACATCAGCTTCTGCACCCATTAGAGCATAGATATATTCACTTCCAAAATAACCGCCGATTGTCACAAAAACAGATGAAACAGCCGCGAAAATTCCAAGCGAATAGAGCAGCGCAGAGGCTCTTTTTTTTCTCCCCTGCCCAATAAATCTAGATATAAGAGAATTTCCACCCACAACATAGAGCGTCATAAGCACATTTATTATCATCATAAACTGCATGCTCATACCAACCGCTGCCAATGCCGAAACGCTTACCATTCCGACCATAAGCATATCTATCAAAATCTGCAGAATATCGACAAGATGTTTAAGTGCCGCAGGAATCGCAATAGACAAAACTCTATGCGTATCGCGGGAGATTAGTTTTGAAAAAATCGTGATACCTCTTGCATAGATGCCATAAGCTCCTCCTTCGTCTTAAACTCTAAAGTAATTTTCTCTTTTTTCTCTTCATGAATAGGAGTAAAATCAAAAACAAGCACATAAGCTTTTAGCTTAACCTTCTCACCGTAAAGTTCCGTCCACTCCAGACTCATCTCTGCAGTCTCGCCGTTCAAATCAACAACAACAGCAGGATAGAGCCGCGTTAGTTTGCTCAAATCCAAATCTCCGGCACTTGACTTATAAATCATCTTTTTCATGAATAAACTTTTTAGTATAATTTTTCGTATAATAACCAACGAAGGTTGATAGTTGGCTTTGTTTTTAGCTTTAAGATAGTACCCTTATCTATGGATTTCACAATGTTTTCACACTTTTAAATTATAATGCTTATTTAAATTTAAAAATATTTTATAAAAGGAGAGTTCAAATAATGAGAAAATTTATCTTTGTATGCTTTTATCTTTTTCTCAACATCTCTGGTGCCACAGAGCTGACACTTGATGAGTGCATCGATAAAACACTAAAAAATCATCCCGATATTAAAAAAGCGGCTTTGAGTGTTTTTGAAAAAAAATCTTTAGTAGATATCGCTAAAGCAGATTATCTCCCTCAGATAAACGTGAGTGCTCAGTACAACCCAATCGATACTTTTGTTATGCCAAGGAATAATCAGTTTCAAACGATTGAAGATGATAGTTGGCGGGTTGATGCTACGCTAAATCAAAAAATATATGATTTTTCAAAAACAACTTCAACCATTAACGCATATAAAAAAGGTGAAAACATAGCTAATCTTTCTCTGGATGACGCAAAAGCTCTTCTGGTTTACAATGTTAAAAATCAGTATAATTTAGCACTTTTAAAGACTAAAGAGATAGAGATAAGAAAAAAAGATTTACAAACAAAAGAGGAACTTTACAAGCAAGCAAAAGCGCTAGTTGCCCAAGGCTTAAGAACGCAAGCGGATGAAACGAGCATACTAAGTGAGCTATATATTGCTCAAGATAATCTTGCCATTGCCAATGCCAATTTTGCTAAAGCACTCACAACTCTCTCTCTTTACATCGGAGAAAAAATTGATACAGACACGCAACTCAAAGAGACCACACCGATAAAAAACCAAAATACAGCAAATGCACAGCTACTTCTTCAAGAGGTTTTAGAAAAAAACTTCTCGCTAAAGAGTTCTCAAGAGGAGATACAAAGAGATGCCCTACTCTATGAGGCAGCAAAAGCTGGGCACTATGGCTCAATCGATGCCGTAGCCTCCTACACTCATCAGGAAACACTTAACGAATATGACACCTCGCTTGTCGGAGTTATCCTCAGCATCCCACTTTACAGTGGTGGAAGAATCAGCGCGCAAACACAACAGGCTAAAATCTCAAATGAGATGGCAAAGGAGTCATATAATTCCCAAAAACTTCTGCTTCAAGAGGAAGTAGAAAATTTGGCAATTGATTTGCAAAGGTATATTTACACTATAAAAGCCAAAGAAGCTCTTGTGGTTTCTTCAAATGCAACAAGAGAAATAGTTGAAGGAAGATACAAAGAGGGTCTCTCAACTTATATAGAGGTTCTTGATGCACTATCAACATATCTTTTTGCAAAACTAGGGCTTCTTGAAGCTAAATTTGATATCACCAATATAATAAACAGACTAGATTATCTACAAGGACAAACTCAATGAAAAAGTGGTTAAAATATATCATAATTGCACTATTTATAGCTATTGGCGGCGCTGTTTTTTACAATAAAGTATATATCGTAAAATCAACATTTGCTATAACAAAACCGACAAAAGGGGATTTACTCGTAACTGTGCGTGGCATCGGAAATGTTGCTGCTAAAAATATATATACTATTACGGCGCAAAGCGGCGGAGAGATAGAAAATATATACTTCGATGAGGGTCACTGGGTAAAAAAAGGAGATCTGCTTTTAACGATTGACCCGGTAGATCTTCCTATGCTTTTTGATGAAGAAAAAGTAGCTCTTAGTAAAGCCAAACATGATGTTCAAACGGCGCAAAGCGATTTTGCAAGTCTAGAAGCGCAAAAGACACTTATTTTAGTAACCTATGAGCGCTATAAAAAACTGCTTCAGCAAAAATATGTAACGCAAGCAGAATATGACAAAGCAGATAGCGACCTGCAAAACATAGATGCGCAAATAAACGCTTCTAAAGCTAAAATTGCCTCCGCAAAACTAGAGATAGAGCGCCTAAAAAAGAGCATAGAAGCGATAGGAGCAAAACTAAAAAGAGTTAAAATCTACTCTCCCGTTGATGGATATATAATCTCAAAAGATGCAGAAGCTGCACAATATGTTCTCCCCTCTACTCCAATTTTTAAGATAGTAGATCCTAAAACATTATGGGTTGTGGCAAATATTGATGAGAGAGTAGCCGATAAAGTAGAGCTTATGCAAAAAGCCTCAATAAAACTAAGATCTCAACCAAATGTAAAATTAAGCGGAAATGTTCAAAGAATAGTGGCTATGAGTAATCTTGTTACCCTTGAGAGGGAGATAGCAATAGGATTTCAAACCACTCCTGCTCTGTTTTATATAAATGAGCAGGCTGAAGTAAACATAGAAGTTGCCAAATATGAAAATGTAATAAAAATTCCTCTAAATTTAATTAGCACTAAAGATGGAGAAAAAGGAGTTTGGGTAGCAAGCAGTAATAATGCTCATTTTGTGCCAATCTCTATCTTAGCACAAAATGAGCAAGAGGCTGCCGTGCTATCTGGTATTGATGAAAATACGGAGTTGTTGATACATAACGCCGACAACAAACCGCTTAGCAATGGAATGAAGATATATAGATGATTAATTTAGCCGCAAGAGATATTGAGCACACCCTTGGCAAATTTATAGTCACTGCTATGGGTGTTGGGATGCTGCTTGGAATCGTCCTAATTATGATTGGCGTATATCGTGGAATGATGGTAGAAGCCGAGATTTTACTTAACGATATAAGCGCAGATATATGGATAGTTCAAGAGGATACTCTAGGACCCTTTGCTGAATCATCAAGGGTTCATGAGGATTTAAAAGATATTATCTATGTAATGCAGGGTATAGATAAAAGTGAAGCTATGACTTTTCAAAATATCCAGCTTCCTCGTAAAGACAAACCGGTTAGAGTAGTAGCGGTGGGATACGATATTTACGGAAAGATTAATCCCATAAACCCTCAAAGATTGATAAAGGGACGAGAGTTAAAAACAGACCACTATGAGATAGTCGTAACTGACAAAACTGGTTTTAAACTAGAGGACAAAATAAAGCTTGGACGAAATTTATATACCGTTGTCGGCATTACAAGCAAAACTGTATCAAACGGCGGCGATCCGTTAGTTTATCTAAGCCTTAAAGATGCGCAGGAGTTGCAGTTTTTATACTCAAATAAAGAGATACAAAACAATGAAGCAAGAGGAGTTGAAAATTCAGAATCTTTTATGGTAAACAGTATTGTAGCAACTGTTAAAGATGGATTTAACATAGATGAAATAGCGCAGGATATAAGAAAATGGCAACACAAAAGTGTTTATACAGCTGCACAACAAAAAGAGATACTAACAAAAAATCTAATTGAAAAATCTTCAAAACAGATAGGTCTTTTTACGGTTATTTTGGTAATTGTCTCAACCATAATTATAGCCCTTATCATCTACACCATGACGCTAGAGAAGATGAAAGTGATATCCATTATGAAACTTATGGGGTTGCCAAACAGCCTTATTATAGAGATGATTGTTAAAGAGACACTTCTACTTGGAATCTTTGCCTTTATTTTTGGAAATGTATTTTCACACTTGATTTACGATAAATTTCCTAAACTCGTAGTATTACTAATTCCAGATGCATGGATACTTTTTGGTGTAATTATTTTAGCATCTATCCTAGCCTCTTTTGTAGGTGTCAAAAAAGTCATAAGCGCCGATCCGGCAGCAGCTATCGGAGGATAAGATGAGCAAGCAGAGTGCTATAAAAGTTAAAAATTTAGTCAAAAATTTCGGTAAAGATGACAACTTAGTTCGTGTAATTGAAAATGCATCATTTGAGATACAAAAAGGAGAAGTTGTAGCTCTTATCGCCCCAAGTGGAGCCGGAAAAACAACTCTTCTTATGATGATAGGGTGTGTTATAGAGCCGACAAGCGGAGAGATTTGGCTTGGAGAAAATATGGTTTATAAAGACAAGTGGCTGGCAAAAGATACTCGTAAAATACGAAGAGAAAAGATAGGATTTATATTTCAAGCGCATTATCTTGTTCCCTTTTTAAATGTTTTAGAAAATATAACTCTTCTACCACAAGCTAACAAAGTAAGTGAAGAAGATGCACTAAAAAAAGCTATGGAGCTTTTGAAGTATTTTGAAATAGACGATAAAGCATATAATATGTCATCACAGCTCTCCGGAGGGCAAAACCAGAGGGTTGCTATTGCACGCGCGCTTGCAAACAATCCTGAGATAATTTTAGCAGATGAGCCAACAGCTGCGCTAGATGGAGAGCGGGCTGTTAGTGTTATAAAAATGTTAAAAAAAATTGCTCTTGAGCAAAATGTTGCAATTATTACCGTTACACATGATGAGAGAATCCTTCCATACTGCGACAGGATAATGAAGATACAAAACAGAGGCATAATTTTTCATGACCTAAATGACGAAGATATATTATAAAACTGCTCTGTTTTATTTCACAATTACTTCACACTTTCTCGCTAAAATTATAGTTCAAGGAGCATATTATGAAAAAAAAAGTTATTCTATCTCTGTTTGTCGCAGGTTTATGTTTTGGTGCCGACTATTCACAAATGAGCACTCAAGAGATGCAGAACATGCGCGGTAGTGTACCTGCTGAGGAGCGTGATGCTTTTAAAGCTGAAATGCAAAACCGTGTTATGAATATGAGTCAGGAGGAGTGGGATTCTTTTAAGCAAAACAACTCCAATGACGGTTCGCAGCAGGGTTCAAAAGATACTACAGGCAACATGTACAAAGGCTCAAACGGCGGCGGTAATGGCGGAGAAAGAGGAAGAAGATAATCTCCTCAAATCTGCCTTTTAAGATAACAATCAAAAAGGAAATATTATGAATGTAACTTCAACAAGCTCAATGCAGCAGATAAGAAAAATGGATGGCTCTGGTGGCGGTCAAGGTCAAGGCGGCATGAGAGATATTATGCAGAGTCTGCCTACTGAAGATAAAAACAAAATGATTGAACAGCTTAGCTTAATGAATAAAGAGGACAGAGCAGCAACCGTCGCTCAAATGAAGGATGTTGATGCTTCAACATTGAGTTCACAAAATTATGCAAAAGCACTTCTTGACATACTTGACAAAGCTAATACGAACAAAGCTGAAACTGAAGGCTTTTCTGTATATGCATAACGATTTTTAATGTATAATTTTTTATGAAAATTTTATACTTAGAAGACGATTTGAATTTATCACAAACCGTTGAAGAATTTCTCAAGGACGAGGGCTTTGATGTGCTTTGCGCATATGATGGAGATGAAGCTTTGGAGTCTATCTACTCTACAAGATTTGATCTCTTTCTCCTAGATGTCAATGTTCCAAAAATCAATGGCTTTAAACTCCTACAAGAGCTAAGAGATGCAGATATTTCAACCCCCGCAATTTTTATAACTTCCCTTAATGGCATAGATGATCTCTCCTGGGGTTATGAGTGCGGTGCGGATGATTATATAAAAAAACCTTTTGTGCTAAAAGAGATGCTCCTTAGGATAAATGCTCTGTTAAAAAGAGAGTACAAAACACAAGAACAGCTCATTAAAATAACCGATGAGATTGATTTTAACATCTACTCAAACACTCTTATGAAAGAGGAGCAAAAAATAGTGCTAAATCAAAAAGAGTTGCTACTGCTCAAACTGCTTTTAAAACATAAAAGCGAGTGTGTCAGCTTTGAGAACATCTACCAAAACGTCTGGCAGTTTAACGAAACGCACAGCTATATGAGTCTAAGAACCTATATAAAAAATTTACGTAAACATATAGGCAAAGAACATATACTAAGCATGAAAAATATCGGGTATAAACTTGTATAGCGGAGAAAGAAAAAGCATACTTTATGTCTTAGGACTCTATCTTAGCTCTACAATTTTATTGATTGCAACCTTTTTTACAAGTTACTACTATTATGAGCAGGAGCAGTTTATCCATAGTGAAAAAGAGATTTTAAAAAAATATACGCTTGAAGTATCAGACAAGCTCTCTGCGCTTAGTGAAAGTAGTAGTGAGCGATTACAATACCCAAGGTTTGAGGATTTTAACAGTGCAATTTACGATATAGACAAAAATCTTATTTTCAGTACGATAGAAGATATAAATACAAAAAATGTTAAGCAGGGGTTTTATACCATAGATGCTGATTCTTACCTAGCATCACCTATAACCCCATACTATCTCGGCGCTGCTTATATTGTCATACAAAAAAAGTCCAAAGACGTAGATATACTAAATAATTTGATATACATAGCTATCATCACGGTACTCATTACCGTAATAACCTCTTTTTTTCTTGTAAACATCGTTTTAAAACCTATAAGAGAAAATATAAAACTTCTTGATAACTTTATAAAAGATACGACACATGAGCTAAATACACCTATAACGGCGATACTCGCAAACGTAGAAACTATCGACTCCTCAAACTGCGATGAAAAAACACTGCGAAAACTCGAACGCATAAAGATTGCATCAGCTAGCATCTCAAATCTCTATCAAGATTTGATTTATCTGCTTTTAAATCACAAAACATCACTTCAAAATGTGGATTTAAATCTATCCCAAATAGTAACTCAAAGAGTAAAATACTTTACAAATATGGCAAATATGAAAAAAATAGAGTTCATTTTGGATATAAAAGAGGGGGTTCATTTTTTTGCTGATAGACAAAAGATGGAGCGTCTTATAGACAATATCCTCTCAAATGCGATTAAATATACAAATAAATCAACCAAAATAACAATCACTCTAAAAGAGACTTACTTAAGCATAGAGGATGAAGGAAAGGGTATGAGCAAAAATGAGCTTGATAAAATATTTACAAGATATCTGAGGTTTGATAAAACTCAAGGGGGATTTGGAATCGGGTACAGCATTATAAAATCAATAATTGATGACTATGCTATAAAAATAGATATCGAGTCAAAACCAAACAAAGGAACAAAGGTAACGCTCACATGGTAAAAAAAACTGCTCTTTTTATTCTGTTTTGTACTCTTTTAAACGCTTGGGAGTTTGATAAAAACTGTTTAGTTTGTCATGGAGAGGATTTTAAGTTTCATATCATTATGAATAAATATACCCTCAAATACAGCAGTGAACAAAGAATAAAAGAGGCTATTTTTGAGTATCTCAAGGAGCCTGACATTAATAAATCAATCCTGCCTCCTGAGTATATAAAAAAATTTGGCTTAAAACAAAAAAGCAATCTTGATGATGAGAAACTAAAAAAGATGATAGATATCTACTACAAAAGATTTAACCAGCAATCTAAGATTTACTGAGTGTTTTTTTAAAAACTTTTATAATAGCCAAAACAACAACTCCTATAACTAAACCAATTATTAAATTATTAACTATTGTCGGGAGTGACTCTATATAGTAACGATGAAAAAACTCTATTTTATGAGCAAGTATGCTGCCGCCAACCAAAATCATGGCGAATGTTCCGACAAATGCCAATGTTTTTATAAGTTTTGGCATAGCACTAATTAGAGTATTTCCGCTTTTTGGATGGTTTTTGCTTATAAGCCAAAACCCGACATTATCCATCCTAACTATCATCGCCACCAACCCATAGACTCCAAAAGTCGCAAAAAGTGCAACAAAAACAGTTGAAGAGACTTGAACCACAAAGGGCTGATTTTCAACAGCACCAAGCGCTATGACGACTATCTCGATAGAGAGTATAAAGTCTGTTAAAATTGCCGACTTTATCTTCTGTTTCTCCACCTCTAATATATTATCTTTGGTTGAGTTTAAAAGCTCCTCATTTTTGCCTTCATCTTTTTTATGAAACATATACTCCTCTATTTTTTCAGTGCCCTCATAAAGCAAAAAAAGAGCACCCAGAATAAGGGCAATAGTGATTAAAAAAGGAGCCAAAGCACTCAAAATAAAAGCAATAGGTAAAATAATAGCTTTATTTTTTAAAGAACCTTTTGTAATAGCCCATATAATTTTAAGCTCTCTTGATTGCTCAAACCCCGTAGCCTTTTGCGCATTTACTGCCAAATCGTCTCCGAGAATTGCAGCTGTTTTTTGAGTTGCTATCTTACTTGCAACCGCCACATCATCTGCTAACATTGCTATATCATCTAAGAGTAGTAAAATTCCAGATGCCATTTTTTATCCTATGTGTTTAATTTTTTGCATCTTTAATATTTTGTGTGTGTAAAATCCACTTAAAATAGATTGCGCCTACAATAAACCCGAATCCTATTAGAGACGCTATAAATTCCAAAGAGAAACCTTTTGTTGCAAAAAAGCCTATCATATAAGATGTAATAGTGGCTGAGATTAAAAATAACATATCGTTATATGCCACAATTCGTCCATAATATTTTGATTCTATATTTTTTTGCAAAAGCGTGTAGGTATATGACCACAAAGTTGTGGTAAAAAGTCCTACGATTACGCTTGCAAAAAGCGACATATAAAAATCCTCCATGAGATATGCCCACAGCCAAATCGCAAATGCCTGAAATACAAAAACATTAACCAATCTTTTATTGTTTATCCAATTTCCAAACACTATAGGTCCGATTACTAAACCAATCGCCCTTGAAGCGTGTAGAAGTCCAAGAGCCAGAGAAGTTGCGATGATGGAAGCGTAATATTTATCTACCATAAGTGCTACTAGGGCATCAAATGCCGTAAGTCCTACAAAAGAGTGCATAAGCATTAGATGAATGGCTTGCGGAGTTCTCTTAAAGTATCTAAAACTATCTCTCATCATCTCCTTTAAGCTCTCCTTACTCTTAATAAACTCTATTTCTATCTCAAGTCTATAAAGCAGCAAAAAGGCAACGACAAACATCAAAGCATCAAGTATAAATGCCATTTTTATCCCAAACCAATAAACAACAAAACCGCCAAAAGCCATACCTAAAGTGTAAGAGAGTGACCATATTATTGAGTGAAGCTCATTCGCTTTTTTAAGCTTTTCTCCTCCCATTAGTTTAGGCAAAAGTGACATCTCGGTCGTGAAGTAAAAACTAGCTGCCGCCATCTTGATAAATACAAGTGTATAAAGAAGCCACAAGTCGGAGAGGTTATTAACAAGAACTAAAAAGAGTGTTGTAAATATCTCAATCCCTACTAAAATCAGCATAAGTTTTTTGGGGTTCATATTGTCGATTATCGAGCCGGAAAATGGAGCTTGTATTATTCCTGAGAGAAAATGAAGCATTGCGGTAAATGCCACAACTTCGGGGGATACTTTCATATTTAAAAGAAGCGTATAGATTGCAACATTGCTAAACCACGCCCCAAAATAAGCGATTAGCTGCACGGTTGATAATTTTCTAAGAGTTGTTTCTGTTTTTAGCAATTGGATATATTTATTCATAAATGCAAGATTATCATAAATTTGCAATAAACTTCTCCAAGAACTCTAATAAAAAGAGTTGTTTTTTTAATTTGTTAAAGTTATTTTTTTTTATGTCGATTTGGTAAGTAATAATATTCTCTAAAAAGGAGGAAGTCATGGATGGCATAACAAATATAGCAAAACAGCAACAGTCTCAAACAAGTCAACAAGAGGCTCAAGGAGCTATTGTAGCTCAAATAAGTCAAGTAGAAAAGCCTAGGCAGGTTGATATCGTTGAAGATATACAAAAAGAGAGTAGTAGCGTTAGAAAAATCGACTCTAAAGAAGAAGTACAGGATTTAGTAAATCAGTTAAACAAAGCGCTTGCTCCAATGACTACAAATGTAAAATTTGGTGTTGACAAGCAAGATGTTTTTTATGTATCAGTAATAGAAGCAGAAACAAGTAAGGTAATAAGAAGATTTCCTGCTGAGGAAGCTGTTGGTTTTTTACCTAAAATGAAAGAAGTTTCAGGAATTTTATTTGATACAAAAGGGTAGATAAAAGCTCTTTTGTGTCTCTTTTTTTCTGCTGCAACTTTCATTAACCAAATAATTTCACTAACCATTTTTTAATACTTTTTGTAGTAAACTCGCGGCAATTATTTTGTTCACAAGGGTTTTATATGAAAAGAGAAGTTAAAAAAGTTGTTTTAGCATATTCTGGCGGACTTGACACAAGCGTTATTTTAAAATGGTTGCAAGATGAGTACAAGTGTGAAGTCGTAACTTTTACGGCTGATATCGGTCAAGGCGAAGAGGTTGAGCCAGCTCGAATAAAAGCACTCTCGCTTGGCATTAAACCTGAAAATATATTTATTGAAGACCTAAGAGAAGAGTTTGTAAGAGATTATGTTTTCCCT
>NZ_JALNZY010000058.1 GCF_023229105.1 Sulfurimonas sp. | reverse complement strand
TGAAAAAATTCAAGAAGTTAATAATGAAGTTATAAAAGACAATAAAAAATTTCAACAAAAACTAAAAGAGCTTATTTTTAAATCTTCAGAAGAAAAACCGACTTTTAAACAAATCATATCAAAAAACATTCGTGATGATAAAAATAGAGTAGAACACACACTCAAAGTTTTAAGCCCTTACACAAGTCAAGACGAATATGAAGCACTTTATCTTTATTGGCTTGGAATAGATTTAGATTCAAGTGAAAGAAAACAAGAGTTATTAGCTATAAAAAAAATTGAAGAAAATTTACAAAAAAGATTAAAAAAAGAAAGTAATACTTCTCAAATAGAACAAGCTTTGATTATTGTTTCAAAATCTATAGTTTCATATGAAAAGAAAAAAGAAGCTTTCTCGATAAACCCTCATTATAATGAAGAGCTAGAGAGTTTAAATCAAGTAAAAAGTATATTAAATAAACTTTCAGCGGAGTTAGGTCGACTAGAGCTTAGAAGAGAATTGATACTTGAAAGTAAAGAGGAACTTGAAAAAGATTTTGCTGATATAGATGCTCAAAAAATTAAAAATTTGTATGATAATGTAAAAAAACTCATTCCAAATATTCAAAAAACTTTTGAACAAACTCTTACTTTTCATAATGATATGGTTAAGGAAAAAATTCGATATATAACGGAAGAACTGCCTAATCTTGAAAGTAAAATTTTAGTTGCAAAAAAAGAAGTTTCTAAATACTTACAACAAGAATTAGAACTCATTGCAAAGCTTAAAAAAGGCAATTTCAATGAGGAGTTGCAGGAAATTATTAGTAATTTAACAAAACTGTACGAACAAAAAGGAAATTTAGAAGAGAAGAAAAGGCTGTGGGAAAGTAGTTTAAAGAATTTAAATGAATCAATTGAAGAGTTGGATAAAATTGATAAAGGGATTCAAAGCCTTGATGAATTAATACAAAAAAGAATTACAAAATTTAATGAATTTTTTTCAGACCTATCATATCGACTTTACGGTGAACACTTTATTTTAAGTTCTCAGCAAAATGAAAAAGGTTTTGAACTAGTTATTGACAGTATTAGCGGAAAACTTGGTACAGGTAAGAAAAAAGGTCAAATTTTTGCATTTGATTTAGCTTATATGCAATTTGCAGATGCTCTTGATATTAAGTGCTTACATTTTGTACTTTTGGATCAAATCGAAAATGTTCATGACAATCAGCTTTCTAGTTTATTACTAGAGATAATTCATAACATTAATGGACAATATATTTTGCCAGTATTGGCAGATAAATTGCCAAGTGAAATTGATGCAAAACAATATGAAATCTTATCACTTTCACAAAATAATAAATTGTTAAAAATTTAATAATTATCTCAAAACTTTATTATAAAGAAGTAATATCTTGAAACACTTCTATTTTAGTTTAAAGTTTAATCTAAAAATTCTGATATATAAAGAAACAGATAATAGCTTAGAAAATATGAGTAATTTTAAACACCAATTCTAAAAATCATTACAATTTGTCATACTTTTTAACAACTAGATTTAAAAATGTTAGTATCAAGAAAAATTCATTGGAGTATAAATGAAAACTATAACATCACATCAAAGTCATCAAACATTTGAAGATATAAAACAGATAGATAGCAATGGAGTGGAATTTTGGTACGCAAGAGCACTTGCAAAGGTGCTTGAATATAGTGATTTTAGAAACTTTATTAAGGTAATTAATAAAGCAAAAGATGCTTGTATAAATAGCGGTTTTGAAGTGGTAGACCATATCGTTGAAGTCAACGAGATGGTTAACATTGGCTCTGGTGCATCAAGAGAGATGGAGTCTTTTGCACTCTCAAGATATGCATGCTATCTTATAGTGCAAAATGCAGACCCCAGCAAGAGAGTTGTAGCCAACGGACAAACCTATTTTGCACTTCAAACAAGAAGAGCAGAACTCCAAGATGATGAAAAGTTTGCACAGTTAAAAGAGGAAGAAAAAAGAGTATTTTTAAGAAATGAGCTAAAAGAACATAACAAACAGCTTGTAGAAGCAGCTTTTAATGCAGGTGTAGCGTCAAATCTTGATTTTGCAATATTCCAAAATCATGGGTACAAAGGTTTGTACGGTGGACTTGATGCTAAAGAGATACATGTAAAAAAAGGACTCAAAAAATCTCAAAAAATTTTAGACCACATGGGAAGCACAGAACTAGCCGCAAATCTATTTCGTGCTACGCAAGCGGAGGAAAAACTCAAACGAGACAATATCAAAGGTAAAGCAAATGCCAATCAAACACACCATGAAGTGGGTAAAAAAATAAGACAAACCATCAAAGAGTTAGGTGGGGAGATGCCAGAAAATTTATCAAGCCCGAAAAAAAACGTGAAAAGTTTAGAAAAAGAGCAGACAAAGTTAGAAAAAAAATGAGTGCTTAAGCATCATTTATCAGATTGTAAAATAATATAGATATAATAAAAAAAATAAAGAGGAGAAATAATAGGCAATGGGTGAAACAATAGCAAAAAATAAAAAAGCCTATTTTGATTACTTTTTAGAAGAGAAGTTTGAGGCGGGCTTGGTTCTTAAAGGCAGTGAGATAAAGGCTATAAGAGCTGGACGTGTAAATCTAAAAGATAGTTTTATACGTTTTGTGCAAGGTGAAGCATTTCTTTTTAATGCTCATATAGGCAGACTGGAGACAACTCACCACTTTTATTCACATGAAGAAAGAGGCAGCAGAAAGCTTCTTTTACATAAAAAACAGATAGCTAAGATGATAAAAGCTGTTGAAAAAGAGGGGTATACGGTAGTTCCGTTGCAACTCTATTTTAACGATAGAAACATTGTAAAAATTCAAATCGCAATCGCAAAAGGCAAGCAGCTGCATGATAAAAGAAATGATCTCAAAGAGAAGGATATGAAGCGTGATATGGAGCGCTCTATGAAGGATTATTGATGAGACTGTTTTTTCTTATTTTGTTTTTTGCTGGTAGTATTTTTGCACTTGATATAAAGATAGCAAACGCAACCGTTTCAAACGGAAAAACCGCTCTTTTGGAGTTTAAAAAAGAGAAAAATATCAGCTATGAAGATATAATAGTCGATAAAAAAAGATATAAAATCTTTAAAAATCCACTTAATGATGAAATGTTTTACGCCCTTATTCCAATAAACTATTATGAAAAACCATCGGATAAAAAAGTAGAAATTTATTATAAGCAAGAGAGTGAGCAAAAAAGCAAATCTCTTCTCTTTCGTGTAGAGGATGCAAACTATGAGAAGGAGACGTTAAGTGTTGATAATTCAAAGGTAGTTTTAAGCAAAAAAGATAAACAAAGAGCCTCCAAAGAGTATGCCGAGGCGATGAAAATATATGAAAGCGTAACAGATAAAAGCTACATGGAGTCTGATTTTATAGTTCCAATGGAGAGTAAAATAACAAGCGGTTTTGGAAAAGCGAGAGTTTACAACGGTTTACTAAAAAGTTACCACGGCGGAACAGATTTTAGAGCAATTACTGGTACCCCTTTGATGGCGAGCAATAGCGGTAAAATAGTTTTGGCAAAAGATAGGTTCTACTCCGGCGGCTCTGTTATTATAGACCATGGGCATGGGATATACTCCTGCTATTTTCATATGAGTAAATTTAACGTCGGGGAGGGTGCTGTGGTAAAAAAAGGCGATATCATAGGGCTTTCGGGCAGCAGTGGCAGAGTTACGGGTCCGCATCTTCATTTTGGCATCAGAGTAGCTGCCCAGCAGGTTGATCCGCTTCAGTTTATTAAGCTGATAAATGAAAATATATTACAAAAGCGTCAATAAAATAAAAGGAGTCGCATAATGACACTATTTCAGATTATAATGCTGGGTGCTTCGGCATTTTTTGCATTTAAAGTTTATGAGCATATTCAACTACTTCAACAAGATCCGCAGCAAGAAAAAGATGAGCGCGCACTATCTTCATTTGATCCTCAAGCGCTCCTTATTAGGGCTGATGAAGCATTTGAGAGTGGCGATATGCAAACTGCACTTTTGCTTTACAAAGAAGCTAACGCAAAAGAGGCTCAGGGTTCTGATTCTTTGTTTAAGATGGGTTATATTTCTCAGCAGCTTAACAACAAAGAAGAAGCGCTCGATTACTATAAAGAGGCTGCCAAAGGAGATGCAAATAATGAGTATATTCAAAACTCTATAGCATCTATTTATAGAGCAAACGAGGAGTTTGTATCGGCTAAGTTGCACCTAAGTGCTTCTTTAAACATTAACGATAGGAATCCTGTAACATACTATAATTATGGAAATCTTTTGGTCGATATGAAGCATCTGGATGAAGCAAAAGAGATGTATAAAAAAGCACTTGAGATAAATCCTGATTTTAAAGAGGCAAAAGAAGAGCTCGAAAAGCTTGACTAGGAGTTAAGATGAAAATATCGCAGATATATGATTTTTTAAATGAGTTATCTCCTTTTGAGCTTCAAGAGAGTTGGGATAATTCAGGTCTGATGCTTGGGGATTTTAATCAAGAGGTTAAAAAGATAGTTCTTAGCATAGATATTGATGAGGCACTCTTAGACTCCATGGAGGAGAATACCCTTTTAATAACGCATCACCCATTAATATTTGGCGGACTTAAACAGTTGGAGTTTAGCAAATATCCTGCAAATCTAATTCAAAAGATGATACAAAAAAATATTTCAAATATCTCCATGCATACAAACTTTGATAAAACACATCTAAACGAGTACGTAGCAACCGAGATTTTGGGCTATAAAATTGCTCAAAAAGATGGGTTTGTGGTATATATAGATATAGATGAGGATTTTGATGTTTTTGCAAAAAAAGTTGCCGCTGTTTTTTCTTTAACACATATAAAATGCGTAAAAAGTTCCCAAAGGGTAAAAAGAGTTGCTCTGACAACCGGTTCTGGATGCTCTTTAATTAAATCTATAAAGGCTGATTGTTTTTTAACCGGAGATATTAAATATCACGATGCTATGGAGGCAAAGAGCATAAATTTGTCTATGATAGATATCGGACATTTTGAGAGTGAACAATTTTTTACAGAGATTTTGTTTAAACATTTGAAAAATTTAGGTTTAGAAGCTATAATTTCATCATCAAAAAACCCTTTTACTTATATTTAAGAAATAGGTACTATTATTTAATCCAAAAGGAGATTAATGAACATCCACCTAAAACAGCTAATTGACTTATCGCAAATTGACAAAGAGATAGATGCTTTTGAGCCACAGATAGAAGAGGCAAACTACAAACTTGAGGCGGCACAAGCAAAGAAGCAGAGTATTGATTCAGATATTGAAAATCTAACACAAGAGATTAAAGATGAGGAAGTTAAAAAGAAAAAAAATGAACTTCATCTTCAAGAGCTTTCTCAAAAATTAGAAGATAACTCTAAAAAAAGCAGTGAAATTAAAACTGAACGTGAGATGAAATCGCTTCAACTTGAAGAGGAAATTGCCAAAGAGCAAGTAACTTTTGCAAACGAAGAGATTGAGAGACTTGAGAGAGTAGTTGCTCTAAAGACAGAACAAATAGATGCTGCAAAAGAGTCTCTAAAAGAGCTTGATGCTAATTTGTCATCTATTCAGGTTGAAGTAAATACAAAATTAGAGGTAATTAACAAATCTCGCCAAGAAGTATTTGTGAAAAAAGAGAAATTGATTTCTGAGATGAATCAAAAAGGTCTTGCGTTTTATCAAAAAATTCGCAGATGGGCTAAAAATATGACGGTAGTGCCGGTAGAAGAGCAGGCGTGCATGGGTTGTCACATGATTATCAATGATAAGGTTTATGCAGACGTTATAAAAGCTGAAGAGATTACAACTTGTCCACACTGTGGACGTATTCTCTACATGGAAGCTCACGAAGAATAGGCTTGAAGCCTTTTACCATTTTATACTTCATCTTAAGCGTAGCGCTCTATTTAGTAGCGTTGCCGCTTTTGATTTATCTCTCTTTTAAACATAAATATAAAGAGTCTATTCCAGCTCGTTTTTTTCTTTTTAAAAATCCAAGATTTAAAAGTAGTGAGGGGATATGGTTTCATGTATGCTCTTTGGGCGAGGCAAGAGCACTCAAACCGATTTTAGAACTTCTAAAAGATCAGGATATAAAGATAACTACGATAACACATACAGGACAAGCGCTAGCTAGAAGGTATGATGCAGAGGTAAGATATCTGCCGTATGAGATGTTTTTGCCCTTTTGGGTAAAAAAGCAGAGAGTGCTTGTAGTGTTAGAGGCAGAATTTTGGTTTATGCTCTTTAGCATCTTAAGAGCAAAAGGTGGCAGAGTAATACTTTTAAATGCCCGAATCTCTGAAAAAAGTGTTGATAAATATCTTCAATTTGCATGGTTTTACAAAAAACTGCTCTCAAACGTTGAGATAATTTATGCACAAAGTCAAGCTGATAAAAATCGTTTTCTAGCCCTGGGTGCGAAAAATATTGAGGTTATCGGAAATATTAAGCTAGCAGCAGAGATAAAAAAGACCAAAGAGTATAAAAAGCCAAAAGACGAACTGATAGTTGCCGGCAGCACCCATGACGGCGAAGAAGAGAGTGTTTTAAAATCATTTGTAGAGTATAAAAAACAGAGCGATGCTAAGCTTGCGGTAGTTCCAAGACATCCAGAGAGATTTGAGGCTGTTTATGAACTTATGAAGAGGTATGCAGAAAAAAATTCTTTGACTTTAAGTCGATTTTCAAAAGACAAAGAGTTTAGCACGGATATGATTTTAGTTGATGCTATGGGCGAATTAAACAATATTTATGCAATCAGCAATATAGCAATACTCGGTGGTGCATTTAGAGATGATGTCGGCGGTCATAATCCTCTTGAACCTGCCCATTTTGGGTGTAAAATAATTACGGGAAAACACTTTTTTCATCAAAAAGAGCTTTTTAAATATGTCTATCATGTTCAGTACGTTGAGAGAGATGAGATTCACAGAGCGCTTATGGCGTGCAGAAATTTACCGCCAAGCATGATTGAAGAGAAGATAGATTTAAAACCTGTAATAGATAGGATAATAAAAAATTAATCTACCCCGCTAGGGGTTAGCTTCAGTGCCTTAGCGGCTAGCGTAAATGGCGAAAGTATACCCTAAAGGGAGACCTATATTTCGACATTGTAAAAAAATTAAGGAAATAAATAAAATGGCACTAGAAAAAGCATATAAACTTTTAGCAGCACAAGAGGGTGTTTCAAACTCTGCCGCAAAGTCGATGATAGACCGCGGTTTAGTTTATGTCGGCAATAAAAAGGTAATGATTGCCCGTGGAGATATAGATGCAAAAACTCACTTTGTGGTTGAAAAAGTAGAGAAAATAAAGCCTATTTTTGAAAATGATGATTTGATTGTTGTAGATAAACCGGCACATGTTAACTCAGATGAGATTGAGAGACAGTTCAAGCCTGCCGTGCTTTTACATAGACTTGACCGTGAAACAAGCGGAGTTTTGATGCTTGTTAAAAATGAAGAGTTTCGTCAAAAAGCTATCGGTGAATTTAAAAAAGATAGAGTTTATAAAGAGTATATTGCCTGGATAGAGGGAATTTTAAGTGAACCTGTTGATATAGACAAGCCTATACTTACCACTAAGAAAAATAATCGCGCGGCATCAAATGTATCAGCAAAGGGAAAACCTGCAAGAACTGAAGTTTTCCCAGATCTAGTTAGTGGAAATAAAACTAAAGTTAAATGTATTATCCATCATGGAAGAACGCATCAGATAAGAACGCATCTAAGATATATAGAGCATCCAATAGTCGGGGATGAGCAGTATGGAGGCAGACGTGCAAAGCGAGTTATGCTTCATGCTTACAAAGTGAGGCTGTTTGATATGGAATTTACAGCGCCAGAACCAAAGACATTTGTCCACTTTGAATAGCCAAAAGAGTTTATGGTATATCTACATCTTAAAATGTAGCGATGATAGTCTCTACACAGGGATTACCACGGATTTAAATAGAAGAGTAGAGGAACATAACAACTCACTAAAAGGCGCTAAATATACACGCTCTAGAAGACCTGTAGAGTTAGTTTATTTTGAGTCATGCAGAGATAAGAGCAGCGCTACTTCAAGAGAGCTGGGAATAAAAAAATTAACAAGAGCAAAAAAGCTCGAACTTATCAGATAATGCGCCTTTTTGTTGATGGTGATGCGTTTCCAAATCTCTTAAAACCAATAATATTTCGTTCAATTAAGAGGTTAAAACTAGAGACTTTTGTTGTATCAAACAAGCATATTACTATTGATAAATCAAAACTAATTACTTACATAATTGTCGAACAAGGCGCTGATGAGGCAGACAACCATATAGTTGATTTGGTTAAAGAGGGGGATTTGGTTATAACGGCTGATATTCCGCTAGCCGATAGAGTAATAAGCAAAGCGGCACATGCTATTGATCACCGCGGGGAACTCTACAGCGTCGATAATATTAAGCAATATTTAGCCATGAGAAATTTAATGGAAAAGATAAGAGAGTGTGGTGAGGTAACAAAAGGTCCAAAGCCGTTTACTCAAAAAGATGCGCACCAATTTGCAAATCAACTTCATAAATTTTTGACTAAGTATTATAAGATATAAAGCAGACTTAAAGTAACTTTCAGCTAAAATTCGCCACTTTTTACATCCAAGAGTATTTTAAAAGAGGAGGGCTAGATGTTTGACACATTAACAGATTCGTTTACCAACGCCATTAGAAAAATTCGTTTTCATGATGATGAAAAAGCCCTCAGTAAGGCTCTCGATGAGCTAAAGAAGTCTCTTTTAAAAGCAGATGTAAACCATAAAGTCGTAAAAGAGCTGATACAAAAAGTTCAGACTATAACCAAGGCCAATGGAATAGGCAAGGATCAGTTTTTAGATGCTCTCAGAAGCACCCTGCATGAACTTTTAGAAGTGGGTGGAAACAGAGGCTTTATTTTTGCCCCAAATCCTCCGACTGTTATCTTAATGACAGGACTTCAAGGTTCAGGAAAAACAACAACAGCAGGAAAACTCGCAAACTACTTAAAAAACAAACAGAAAAAAGTTTTAGTAGTAGCAGCCGATTTGCAGCGTTTAGCAGCAGTTGAGCAGCTTCGTCAAATAACTTCAAGCATAAATGTTGAGTTATACGAAGACGAGAGCACAAAAAATCCCGTAGAAGTTGTAACTGCAGCATTAAAAAAAGCAAACAGCGGCATATATGACGTTGTTCTTATAGATACAGCCGGTCGTTTAGCAATTGACAATGAACTTATGGACGAGCTTGAGGCTGTTAAAAAAGCGGCAAATCCAAGCGAGATTTTTTATGTTGCAGACTCTTTAACAGGACAAGATGCTGTTAAAACTGCTACTACATTTAAAGAAAAGATTGGAATTGACGGTGTAATTCTAAGTAAATATGACGGGGATTCAAAGGGCGGTGTTGCTCTTGGACTCTCCTCTCAGGTTCAAGTTCCTCTTCGCTTTATAGGTAGCGGCGAGAAAATGCAAGATTTGGAGATTTTCTTGCCGGAGCGTGTTATAAACCGTCTTATGGGCTTTGGAGATATAGAGGGATTAGCTGAAAAAACATCATCTGTAATTGATGAAAAACAGGCTAAAAAACTTACTTCAAAGATTAAAAAAGGGCAGTTTAATTTCAATGACTTTTTAGAGCAGATGGAAAGTATGAAAAAGATGGGAAGCATGAAGTCTTTAATGGGTATGATTCCAGGCATGGGAAATATGTCCAAAGCACTTAAGGATTTTGACCTTGAGAGCTCTGGGGAGCTTAAAAATATTAAAGCCATGGTATCTTCAATGACTATGAAAGAGAGAGAAGATCCCGATCTTTTAAACAACTCCCGCAAGCAAAGAATTGCTAGCGGTTGTGGACTAACTCAAGTCGAGATTAATCGCATGATTAAACAGTTTAAAAATGCTGGCAAGATGGCTAAAAAACTCTCAAGTAAGGGTGGCATGAAAGATTTGCAAGCCATGATGGGTCAAATGGGCGGTGCGGGAGCTCTTCGAAGATAGCTGCCGCCTTGTGCGTCTAGAAAGTAAATCTATAGACTTTTAGAAGTTTATAGATTTGCATTCAAAATGCAAAATTTAACATATACAGCAAGTTGAAATATGACTTGCGCAGAGAAGGACAAAACATGGCAACAGTAATTCGCCTAACTAGAATGGGAAGAAAAAAGCAACCTTTTTACCGTATCGCGGTAACAGACTCACGTAAAAGAAGAGATGGTGGCTGGATAGAGTTAATAGGACACCACAATCCGATGGTAGCAGAGAAAACAACAGTTGTTGACAATGAGAGATTAGATTACTGGTTAAGCGTTGGTGCTAAAATGAGTGATCGTGTTAAAAAGATAACAGGTCGTTAAGATGATAGCTGATTTTGTCGCTGGATTTGCAAGACTTATAGCATCATATCCTGATGATATAAGAGTCGAGGTAAAAGAGGGCGATGAAACAACTGAAATTTTGCTCTATGCCAATCAAGCTGATATAGGCAAGCTCATTGGTAAAGAGGGCAAGATGATAGGCGCTATAAAAACCGTCATCTCTGGCTGTAAAGCTAAAGACGGCGTAAGTTACCGCATCAATGTCGAAGCAATCTAGTAACCTACTTCATATCGCTATAATCGGCAAAGCTGTCGGTTTAAGAGGTGATATGAAGCTTCATATTAAGAGTGATTTTCCTGAACAATTTAAAAAAGGCGCTTCTTTTTTTATTAATGAAAAAGAGAGCCTAACTATAAGTGAGATAGATCAAGAAAGATCTCTTGTTAAATTTTTAGGATACTCTTCCCCAGAAGATGCCAAAAAGCTTACAAATAAAAACCTATATACAACGATAGAGCGAACAAGAAGTGAGTGTTATTTAGAAGATGGAGAGCACTTTTGGTTTGATATCCAAGGCTGTAAGGTTATTGAAGATGGTAAAGTTTTAGGTATTGTTCAAGAGGTTGAGAGAATCTCAATTACTAATTATTTAAGTGTAGAAACTGATGAAAAATTAGTAGAAAAAGGTTTGTCAAAAACTTTTTTGATACCTTTTAATAAGCCGTTTACTATTGGGACCGACATAAAAACAAAAGTAATAATCGTTAGTGGTGCTATGGATATTCTAGAAGCCTCATAATGAAATTTACTTTTGTAACTCTTTTTCAAAATATAGTAGAAGGATATTTTGAGGACTCTATTTTAAAAAGAGCTATTGAGAAGAATATTTTATATGTAGAGTATCTAAATCCTAGAGATTTCAGTAGCTCAAAACATAATAAAGTTGATGACACTTCAGTTGGCGGGGGTGCTGGAATGGTTATGAATCCACAACCGCTTTTTGATGCTTTGGATGAATTAAAAGCCAAAGATGAAGATGTTCATCTTGTTTTTTTAACTCCCGTTGCGAAACCTTTTAGACAAAATGATGCTAAAAGATTGGCAAAAAAGACCCATATAGCTTTTGTGAGTGGAAGATATGAGGGAATTGATGAGCGAGTTATAGAGAAGTACGCTGATGAGGTTTTTAGTATCGGCGATTACATATTAACCGGAGGGGAGCTTGCTTCCTTGGTTATTTGTGATGCAGTTTCGAGAAATATAGAGGGTGTTCTTGGCAATAGAGACTCCTTGAGTATCGAGAGCTTTGAGAATGAGCTTTTGGAAGCACCCTCATTCTCAAAGCCACAAAATTATGAAAACTATTGTGTTCCATCAGAATACTTAAAGGGAAATCACAGTAAAATTCGCTCACTAAAATTAGTTCTGTCTGAGTGTAAGACTAAATTCTTCAGACCAGAGCAGCTTTTAAAGCATAGAACAAGGAAATCTTATGAGAAATAAGTACATAGAAAACTTTGAAAAAGCACAAGTATCTGAGAAAAATATTCCAGATTTTCGTGCTGGTGATACTGTTCGTTTAGCAGTAACAATTAAAGAGGGCGACAAATCTCGTATACAAAATTACGAGGGTGTTTGTATTGCAAAAAGAGGTCAAGGTACTGGTAAAACTATTACAGTTCGTAAAATCGGCGCTAACAGTATAGGTATTGAGAGAATATTCCCAATATATAGTGACTCTATTAATGAGATAACAGTAATTCGTCGCGGTCGTGTTCGTCGTGCTAAACTGTTTTACTTACGTGATCTTGCAGGTAAAAAAGCTCGTATTAAAGAACTTAGAAGAAAATAATCTTCTAAGTCCTTACTTCATATATATCCACAATTTAATCCAATATTTTAATATAAAAACTCCATTAACTCTAGCATAACAATAGAGCCAGAAACAGGCTACACACATATACTATAAAATGGCTAGTTAAAAGCTAACTATTTTTAGCAAAAATCTACAAAGCAAAAACTTATCAAAA
>NZ_JALNZY010000068.1 GCF_023229105.1 Sulfurimonas sp. | reverse complement strand
GTGAGAAAGGCGTGTTTTCCGGTTCTCTCGTTTTTGCTGTATTCAACCGTTATTGCGTGACCTAATATCGGGCAAGCTCTGTAACAAGCATCACATTGGATGCCCCAAAAGGCTATACAAGTCTCCCTGTCTATAACAGCAAGTCCCATATCGGCAATGTTTATATCAAGCTTACCATTTGTAGTAACGCTTTTTTCATTAAGTGCACCTGTCGGGCATACGGGCACACATGGAATATCCGGACACATGTAACAAGGAATATCTCTAGGTATAAAATAGGGTGTACCTAAAGGTTTATTGTCACCTGGTTTTGCAAGCAATAGAGTATCATATGGACATGCTTCAACACAAAGTCCGCATTTGATACATGTTTTTAAAAAATCTGTTTCTTTAATCGCTCCCGGTGGACGTAGTGTTAGTTGCGAAGCCGTAACTTCATTAACATAAGCACTCCATATAAAACCACTCAGCGCAGTTATCCCTGCACCGCGAGCCATGTTTAAAATAAATTTTCTTCTATTACTTTCGGTCGTATTTTTCATTTTATACGGATGGTCTTCTTTTTGAATGCGAAGCCACCTCTCCTTTGTAGTTTATATTATGCTTTATAGATTTTTACAGCACATTTTTTAAAGTCTGTCTGTTTTGACATTGGACATGTCGCATCAAGGCAAACTTTATTGATAAATACTTTTTCATCAAACCATGGAACGAAGACTAATCCACGAGGAGGTCTATTTCTACCACGAGTTTCAACTCTTGCTTTTACTTTTCCACGGCGAGACTCAACCCAGCATAAACCGCCTTGTTTGAGATTTTTTGCTTCGGCATCTTTAGGATGCATATAACATAGTGCCTCAGGGACTGCACGATAAAGTTCAGGTACGCGCATAGTCATAGTTCCTGAATGCCAGTGCTCTAAAACACGACCCGTACATAACCAAGTATCATAATTTGCATCCGGCATTTCTGGTGGATCCATATAAGGACGAGCAAATATCTTCGCTTTGTTTGCTAATGATTTTTGTTCAGTGCTTTTGTCCATTCCTTTTAAGTTACCAGACTTAAGTGCTTTTGCAATTGTGCCGTAGAATGCATGCGAATTGCCCGTATCTTTTGCAGCTTTTGCTGCATATGGATCATACTTAACGTTAAATCTCCATTGTGTCTCTTTGCCATCAACAACAGGCCATTTGAGACCGCGAACTTTATGGTACATATCAAACGGCGCAAGGTCATGACCATGTCCGCGAGTAAATGCCGCATACTCTTCAAAAAGATACTTTTGAATAAAGAATCCATATCCTTTAAAGACCTTTCCGTCACTTCCGATAACATTTCTGCTATCCCCATAACCTTCACTATTATCATACCCTTTTTGGATAGGATCATTTTGATCAAGTTTATATGATTTTGCGATATCGTTAGCAAAAAGAATCTCAAACATGGTAGTATTTTCGTTATATCCCATGGCTTTTGCTTTTTCAATCATGCTAGGAAGAGCATCTTTTCTTGGACCGCTTGGAGCCCACTCGCCCCATACATCTTTAACTGTAAATCTTTTTGATAACTCAACCCATTGCCATGTATCACTCATAGCATCACCTACTGGGATAACTTGCTGTCTCCAGTGTTGTGTACGGCGCTCAGCATTACCGTAAGCTCCCCACTTCTCATAAATCATAGCAGAAGGTAGTACAAGGTCTGAAACTTTTGCCGAGATTCCCGGATAACCGTCAGAAGTTACGATGAAGTTGTCCATCTCTCTTGCGGCTTTTAGCCAGTGCTCTGCAGATGCAGAATCTTGATATGGATTACAAACATTTACCCATGCAAATTTGATAAGACCATCTTCAATATCACGGTGAATTTTCATGATATGTTGTACGCCAATAGGGTTGATTGTTCCCTCAGGTACCATCCATTTGTTTTCAGCGATTTTTCTGTGTGCAGGATTTGCAACCATCATATCCGCTGGAAGTCTATGGCAGAATGTACCAACTTCACGTGCAGTTCCACATGCAGAAGGCTGACCAGTTAAAGAAAACGCTCCAGAACCAGGAATAGCTTGTTTATTTAGCATAAAGTGAACGTTGTATGAAAGAGTATTTACCCAAGTACCACGTGTATGTTGATTCATACCCATAGTCCAAAAAGATACAACTTTTCTACCTTTTTCAATGTAAAGATTTGCTAATGCTTGAAGTTTCTTTTTAAAATCTTCGATGTTTTCATCTGGGTCGCCTTTGACAATTTTAGCGGTATAATCAAGCGTGTAAGGTTCTAGAGATTTTTTATAATCTTCAAAAGAGATTTCCCAGTGACCAAGCGTACCTGCAGTATGAGTCATGGTGTCACCCGCTTTGTAACCGTATGGTTCAAGGGCAGGACCCTCTTTTTCAGAAACGATTTTTTTCATCTCTTTAGAGATAGTTTCCATCTCAAGAGCTGTATATTTTCCGTTTTTTAGTGATTTTTCACCATCTCTTCTCATTCCGTAACCGATATTTACAGGACCTGCAGCGAAAATCATATGTTTTTTAACGAAGTCCCAGTCAATAATGCCTTCTGCTTCATCTCTCATAACAATTTCTCTAGCAATATAGTTCCATATAGCTCCGTCTGTATTTGGGGAGAAGATGATTTCAATATCTGCTAAGTCAGAAGTTCTGTGTGTGTAAGTTTGGATAGAGATAACTTTTACACGATCTGGGTCTGATAATTTTCTGTCAGTAACACGAGACCATAAAATTGGGTGCATTTCTGCCATATTCGAACCCCAAGATACAACTGTATCTGTCAATTCAATATCATCATAACAGCCAGAAGGCTCATCCACGCCGAATGTTTGGTAAAAACCAACAACCGCAGATGCCATACAGTGACGCGCATTTGGGTCAATCGCGTTTGATCTAAATCCAGCTTTCATCATTTTTTGAGCTGCATAACCCTCCATAATCGTATATTGCCCTGATGCAAATATACCTACAGATTCAGGTCCGCCATGCTTTAGTGCTTTTTTGATGTGAACTTCCATCTCATCAAAAGCTCTTTGCCAAGATACCGGAACAAATTTACCCTTTTTATCAAAGTTTCCATTTGCATCAACTCTAAGTAAAGGCTGAGTTAGTCTGTCTGCACCATACATGATTTTAGCATTAAAGTAACCTTTAATACAGTTAAGACCACGATTTACCGGTGCAGCAGGATCCCCTTTAACAGCAACTATTTTGCCGTTTTTTGTTGCCATCATAATACCACAACCTGTACCGCAGAAACGACAAGCTGCTTTATCCCATCTCCAGTCGCCCTCAGCTTGAACTGCTGCTGCTTGTAACTCTGCTGGTACACTCATACCTATAGCCGCTGCCGCTGATGCCGCTGCTGAACTTTTAAGAAATTCTCTTCTTGAAAGTGACATATTTTCTCCTATTTAATAATTTTGAAACACTGTAGCATGCGCTACATCGTCTAAACTTTTTTTGTTAAGGTGTCCATTAACAGAGCCATATTATCATCTTGAAGG
This sequence comes from Sulfurimonas sp., assembly GCF_023229105.1. Lineage (GTDB taxonomy): Bacteria > Campylobacterota > Campylobacteria > Campylobacterales > Sulfurimonadaceae > Sulfurimonas. The sequence goes on along the minus strand of NZ_JALNZY010000068.1, from coordinate 6,925 downwards.
ATTTAAAATCTTTGACTTAAGTCAAAAATGTAGTTTTCGAACTTAAGTGAGGATTAATGTGGCGAAAAAGGAACATAAGCCGCAATTACTATAATAATAAGTTTGAATTAACTCTTTATTTAAGTTCTTGACAGTTTATGATAAGCTTATCTAGCTCTTTTTTTAGATTTGCAAGTCTTTTTGTAGAATTAATGAGCTCTTCAGTAGAGGCTATAACAATATCCTCGCTGTTGTTTAGATGTTTGCTTGCTAGTGATCTATCTTTTAATTCATCTAAAATAGTATCAAATTCATCAGTAAGCTCTTCTAGTTTAGAGGAAGCTTTTTGGGATTGCAAAAGTGCTTCGTTTGAGTGACCGACCGCAGCATTTATCTTATTTATAAAGCAGTTTATTGTACCGCTTACCTCTAAAATTTCACTCTCACTCTTGGCTTCTAGCGGTATAGGAGTTAGACTTGAAATATCTTCATTATCCGCTAGCATCTTTGAGTATTGCATAAAGGAATCTACATTAGATTCAATAGATCTTAGTTGTGAAAAAGAGTATATAAAGATTATAAAAAGTAATATTCCTGCAAAGATTTGAAAGGTTTTAATAAATTTGATTTTATCTTCACTATGATTTGTGAACATTGTTACCAATTCATCAACATTTTCAAGCAAAATAGTGTTATTAACATAGATGAAATCAACAATTTTCTTCATCTCATTTTCATTTTCAACGCTAGAAGTTGCCATCTGCTTGTAGTCTTGAATATGTTTATTAAAGTTTCTCCAAAGATTATCAACTTTATCCAATTGATTGGAAATTTCTTCTGTAGAGACAATAAATATCCCTCGGACTTTATTACCATTTTTTAAAGTGTTAAAACCCTCTATAAACTCATCGCTTGCCTTGTTTGTTTCAAGAAAATCATAGATGCCGCTATACTGAGCATAAAAAATAGTTTTAGATATCTCTTGCGTAAGCATTCTTTGCTTGCCGACAATATTTATCAGTAAAGCATCTTTGGTGTTTTGCTGTGCTAAATAAGCTGTTGTACCAATTACGCCTCCTATTAGAAATATCAGGAGAGCTCCGATTACTCTTATTTTTGTGCTAATTTTATTAAATTTTATTTTCATAATAATGGTTATCCTCTTATTATACTATTGAGTTTTTCTTTGTCTAAAATGACAACATCCGTATTTTCCATATCTATAATATTGTTTCTTTTGAGTTTTTTTAATACTCTTGAGAGCGTTTCAGGCTGAATATGTAGCATAAAAGAGATCTCATGCCTTTTGAGAGTATTGAACATCTCTAAATCATTTTGCAGAGTATAGGCAACTTTTGCAGTTGCATCAAATACTAGTTCCCTGTTTACAACGCAGTGAAGCTGTTGCGTCTTTAAAAGTATCTCATGTATAAACTCATTATTGAGTATAAATTTAGATAAAAATTCTTTTTTAAACTCTGAAAAATCAACTTCTAAAACAACACTTTCGTCTATAAACTCAGCATTTGAAAAACAGTGTATTGAGTTGCCAACAAGTGTTGTAAGTTCAGAAATAAGTGAATTTTTATATATGTGATAAAGAAATATTTCATTCTCAAATTTATCTATTTTATAGACTTTTAAAAGACCAGATACTAAAAAAAAGATTTTATCATTGATGTCATTTTCATAGTAAAGTATGGAGCCTTTAGGATAAGCTGTTATTTTTGAGATATTATTAAGGATATCTAACTCTTCATCATTAAGAGAGTCAAAAAGGGACAATTGTTTTATAAAACTTAACTTTTCGTCCATAATATAGTCTCTTACCTCTTTAAAAATTTTTTTACATTTGTTGTTTAATTAAACATTGTATCGCAAATAAGTTTTGTTTGAGGGCACAACAAAAATCGTCGTTATTATTCGTACAAGACACAAACCCTATTGCTAATTTTTGCAATTGTACCACAGAATGTGATAATTAAGATAGACTTGTTCTACTATCAAACTCTGCCTCTATCTACTTAATAATATTTTATAGTTATACACAATATGCTATTATATGTAAAAAAACAAAGAGAAGTTATGAGCAAAGTAAAAACTATTTATCTAAAAGATTATAAGGCACCCAAATTTAGCATAAAAACATGTGATTTGGTTTTTGAGCTTTTTGAAGAGTATACGCAGGTTACAAACTTAATGAGTATAGAAAAGTTAGACAAAGAGTGCAAGGATCTTGTACTTGATTCTCTAGAGCTAGAACTTCTTGAGATTTATCTTGATGATGAAAAGCTTGAGGAGAGTAGATACGTCATAGAGAAAGAGACGCTTAAAGTCTTAGATGTAGGGAGTACATTTAAGCTTATTATTATCAACAAAATTTATCCACAGCTAAACAGTGAACTAGAAGGGCTTTACAAATCTGGCAATATCTTTTGTACACAAAACGAGCCTGAAGGTTTTAGAAGAATTACTCCTTACCTTGATCGCCCCGATGTTATGACGGTTTTTAGAACAACGCTAGTAGCGAACAAAGAGCGCTATCCAATTTTGCTTAGTAACGGAAATAGGGAGTCAAACTTTAAACTCGATGATGCAAGACACGGCGCTACCTGGTTTGACCCGCATCCTAAACCCTCCTACCTTTTTGCCCTTGTTGCGGGAGATTTAGGCGTTGTACAAGATAAGTTTGTTACCAAAAGCGGCAAATATATAAGGCTCTATATATATACAGACAGGGGAAATGAGTCAAAATGTTCCCATGCCATGAAATCGCTAAAAGATGCTATGAAGTGGGACGAAGAGGTTTATGGACGTGAGTATGATTTGGAGCTTTATAATATAGTTGCGGTTGATAGTTTTAACATGGGAGCGATGGAGAATAAGGGTCTAAATATCTTTAACTCAGCTTATGTTTTGGCTGATGAGGATACGGCGACAGATGCTGATTTTATGGGGATTCAAAGTGTTATAGCACATGAGTATTTTCACAATTGGACGGGAAACCGCATTACCTGCAGGGATTGGTTTGAGTTGACTCTAAAAGAGGGGTTGACGGTTTTTCGCGATCAATGCTTTTCAGCTGACCTTAACTCAAAAGAAGTGCAGCGTATTGAGGATGTGAATGCTCTAAGACAGAGACAGTTTGTGGAGGATGCTTCACCGACGGCGCATCCGATTCAGCCCGATTCTTACATGGCGATAAACAACTTTTACACGGCAACGGTTTATGAAAAGGGTGCTGAGGTTATCCGCATGATTTACACTCTTTTAGGCGAGAAAAAGTTTAGGGCGGCTATGGATTTGTACTTTGACACATTTGATGCTCAAGCGGTGCGAACTGATGACTTTTTGTGGGCTATGAACAAAGCAAGCGGAATTGATTTGGAGCAGTTTAAAAGGTGGTATCATCAATCAGGAACACCAAAGTTACATGTAGAGGAGAAGTTCCAAGAGGGCAGCTATACGCTCACTTTGACACAGAAAGTTCCAAATGCAGTGGATAAAAGCGAGCAAAAACCTCTCTATTTTCCGCTAAAAATGGCTTTGTTAGATGGGAGAGGCGAGGAGATTTTACAAAAGACGCTTATTATTTCAAAACAGAGAGAAGATTTTGTTTTTAAGACTCAAAAGAAGCCCGTTTTATCTATAAATAGAGATTTTTCAGCACCTATTATTATTGAGCAGACTCATAACGATTACGCCTTTTTAATGAAGCATGATGCAAACAGTTATGTAAAGTACGAATCTGCGCAATCATTTGGATTGCAAAGTATAGAAAAAATTATGCAGGGTGAAGTCATTGATGAGGAGTTTGTAAAGGCTTTTGGGCATATGCTTGAGAGCGAGCTTGATTTATCCTATAAAGCACTTTTGATGGAGCTTCCAAGTGTATCGGCGATTATGCAAAGGCAAGATGTAGTTGATTTTGAGCCTATATATGAGGCAAAACAGAAGCTTAAAGAGCATTTAGCTTTAACATATAAAGAGAAACTTTTATTTATCTATAAACAAAATCATGACCCTGTTTCTAAGGAGCTTGATGCAAAAAATATTGGTAAAAGGGCTATAAAAAACAGCTCCTTAAAGCTTCTAAGCGCCCTAGAGAGCGAGGAGGTAGTCTTCTTAGCTAATGCGCAATACAGCAGTTCGATAACCATGACCGACAGAGTGGCGGCACTTTACATTTTAGAAGATATTTCGCCTGAGTTCTCCAGAGCCGCTTTGGAACATTTTTATAAAAAATACAAAAAAGATACTTTGGTTATGAACAAATACTTCTCAGTTTTTGCAGCATCACATAGAGAAGGAACATTAGAGCGTGTTAAGGCACTTCAAGATGATGATGCATACAACCAACTTGTGCCAAATTTGGTACGTTCGCTCATCGGAGTGTTTGCAAGAAACTATAAACATTTTCATGCAAAAGATGGGCAGGGCTATAAATTTGTAGCAGATAAAATTATAGATATTGACAAAATAAATCCGCAGATGGCTTCAGGATTAGCGGGAGCGTTTAAAATATATGAGAAACTTAATGCTCAAAACAAAAAGGTTATGAAAAAAGAGTTGAAACGTGTAATTTCTACACACTCTATATCAAAGAATGTTTATGAAATTGTTAGTAAAATAGTTAAGCTATAAAAGTTGTCAATTAAAATTGTCCAAATTATGGGTGTTTTTCTGTATGTATAATTTTATTTTATAATAATTATATATTATTTAACATTGCTGTTTTTTACTTTTTAAGCTAGAATAAAAATGAAGTTTTTATACTTTTAATAAAAAGGATATTTTTATGGCAAGATTAATTGTTTTAGGGGGAGGTGTATCAGGTCATACTGCTGCAACTTTTGCGGCAGAGTGGTTAGGTTCAGCTCATGAGGTGGTTGTTGTAACTCCAAATTCAAAATGGAACTGGATTCCATCAAATATTTGGGTTGGTGTTGGTGAAATGAGTAAAGAGGAAGTTACCTTTGATTTAGCTCCCGTTTATGCAAAAGCCGGTATTAATTATAAGCAGGCTAAGGCAGTTTCAATAAATCCTGAGGGATCTGAATCAAGTGTGAAGCCTTTCGTTACTATCGAATATACACTTGCAGGACGCGAGGGTGAGAGCGAAAACATAGAGTATGATTACCTAATCAATGCTACGGGACCAAAGCTTAATTTTGGAGCAACTCCGGGTCTAGGAGATGCTAACGGTCTTGGCGAGTTTACAGTTTCTGTTTGTACGGCAGATCACGCAGTTCACGCAAATGAAGAGTTTCAAAAGTGCATCCAAAAGATGAAAAAGGGCGAGCGTCAAAAGTTCTTAATCGGTACGGGACATGGTCTTTGTACATGTCAAGGTGCTGCATTTGAGTATATATTTAATGTAGAGCATGAGTTAAACAAGGCCGGTGTTCGTGATATGGCAGATTTAAAGTGGATTTCAAATGAATCTTTTTTAGGTGATTTCGGTGTCGGCGGACTTCACATGAAGAGTATGGGGTTTGCGGTTAGCTCAAAAATCTTTGCAGAGTCGTTATTTACAGAGAGAAATGTTGACTGGATTATCGGCGCGCATGTAAATAAAGTTGAAAAAGGAAAGGCACACTACGAGTTACTTGATGGCACCATGGGAGAAGAGGAGTTTGACTTTTCAATGCTAATCCCTCCGTTTGCAGGTGTTGGTCTTAAAGCTTTTGCTAAAGATGGTTCGGATATTACAGGTACTGTTTTTGCTCCAAATGGCTTTATGAAAGTTGATGCTAACTATGCTGCCGGTGCATATGAAAACTGGAAGGCAAGCGACTGGCCAAAAACTTATCAAAACCCTACTTATAGCAATATGTTTGCTTGCGGTATCGCATTTGCTCCGCCACATCCAATCTCTAAGCCTATGAGTTCTCCAAACGGAACTCCAATCAACCCTACACCTCCAAGAACCGGTATGCCTTCTGGTATTATCGGAAAAGCGGTTGCGCACAGCATTTGTGATAGAATCCTTAAAGGTGAGGATGCGCCACTACATGAAGCTTCAATGGCTCATATGGGTGCTGCGTGTGTTGCTTCCGCAGGAAAGGGGATATTTGACGGAACAGCTGCTGCAATGACAATTTACCCTGTCGTTCCAGACTTTGAAAAATATCCGGGAACAGGCCGTGATACGGATTATACTTTTGGTGAAATAGGTCTTGCAGGACATTGGATAAAACATATTCTTCATCATCTGTTTCTCTACAAAGCGAAGTTAAAAATGGGTTGGACGATGATTCCGGAATAAAATTTGTATTTTAAAACAACATATATTATCAACCAGAGATATTCTGAATGATATTTTCAAATAAAATTAAAGGAAAAAAGAATGGGAAAAAAAGCAGAGCATAACATTAAAGCATACGGCAAGAATTTTACATCAATGACACCTGGTCCGTTTGCTCTTAAGTTGAGGACATGTAAAATTTGGCAATTTATTAGATTTGTTATAATCAATATAAAGATGTTAATAGTCGTGAGAAAAAGTCACTAATTTTATTTTATATTACCGATTTAATGCACCTAGAAAAGTAAAGTTTATTAAGATACAGTAATAAACTCTATCTTTTACACTACTTTAAAGGTTTTGGAGTTTTTGCAGTTTTGCAGAAACTCTTGCATCTAAGGCACTCGGTAAAAGCAATCTTTAACAAGGCAATATAGATGATAAAAGAGATAATTACCTATCCGACCCCTCCTAGTGTAAAATATGCGACGGATGTAAGGGTTTTTAATGAGGAGATCCTCTCTTTGATCGAAGACTTAAAAGATACTATTGAAGCCAACTGTTTAGATGCAATTGCTGCGTTTCAAATAGGAAGTTATTACAATATAGTAGTTGTTAAAAAAGAAGACGGTTCTTTTTTAGAATTAATAAATCCAAGAGTTATAAATCAAAAAGGCAGGGTAACAACAACAGAGAAGA
>NZ_JALNZY010000057.1 GCF_023229105.1 Sulfurimonas sp. | reverse complement strand
GGCAACTTCCGCCATATGTATCGACTATAATTTTTCGCCCCGTCAATCCTGCATCACCTTGAGGGCCGCCTATAACAAATTTTCCTGTTGGATTAATATGAAAGATAGTTTTATCACTCATAAGCTCGGCAGGAATAACATATCTAATAACCTCTTTTATCACATCCTCATGAATCTTCTCTTGAGAAATTTCTGGAGCATGTTGAGTAGAAACTACTACTGTTTCAACACTAACCGGTTTATCTCCTATATACTTTACGCTAATTTGCGCTTTGCCATCTGGACGAAGGTAAGGGATAATTCCCTCTTTTCTAACCTCTGCTAATCTTTGCGTTAAACGGTGAGCCAAATATATAGGTAGCGGCATAAGAACATCTGTTTCACGGCAAGCATAACCAAACATAAGCCCCTGGTCTCCTGCGCCTATCTCTCCATTAGCTTGAGTTACCCCCTGATCTATGTCAGGAGATTGCTCTCCAACAGCATTTAAAACTGCAGCAGAACGGTAATCAAAACCATAAGTTGCATCCGTATAGCCAATCTCTTGAACAACCTTACGAACAATTTCTTGCATTGGTGCATATGTCGTTGTCTTCATTTCGCCTGCTATTATACAAAATCCATTTGATACCAGAGTCTCACACGCAACATGCGCAAAAGTATCGCGTTCAATAATATAATCCAAAATTGCATCACTGATTTGATCTGCCATCTTATCAGGGTGTCCTTCTGTTACAGACTCTGAAGTAAAAATATACTCTTTTGGAGTATTCGCTTCTTTTGTCATCGATTTTCCTTATTGAGATATAGGGTCTAGCCCTATAAATCAGCAAAATTATATCTTATAATGTTTAATATCTATTTTTGTATCAGCTAGTTATTTATCTAAGTTTTTTTAAATAATAAAAATTATCTTTAAATAAAAATATTACTTTAGATAATCAGAGTTTTGTTACTTATGTTTAGTTAGAATTTTCAAAACAAATTAAAAGGACATTTATATGTTAGTAACAAACCCTGCCCCGGATTTTACGGCTACGACAGTTTTAGCTGATGGCTCTATAGTAGAAGATTTCAAATTATCAGAAAATTTCGGTAAAAAAGGTACAGTTTTATTTTTCTATCCACTTGATTTTACTTTTGTTTGCCCTTCTGAAATTATTGCATTCTCACATAGAGTTGAAGATTTCAAAAGCCGCGGCGTAAATGTAATCGGCGTTTCTGTTGATAGCCAATTTTCACACTTTGCATGGAGAGAGACTCCTGTGAACAATGGCGGTATCGGAAGAGTTAAGTTTCCACTAGTTGCAGATTTGAGCAAAAAAATATCTAAAGATTACGATGTACTTTTTGGCGAATCAGTTGCACTTCGTGGTTCATTTCTTATTGATGCCAAAGGTATCGTTCGTCATGCAGTTATCAATGACTTGCCGTTGGGAAGAAACATCGATGAGATGATTAGAATGGTAGATGCGATGCAGTTTCATGACGAACATGGCGAAGTTTGTGCTGCAGGATGGCAAAAAGGCGATGAGGGCATGAAGGCTTCAACTGAGGGCGTTGCAGAGTACCTTGCTAAAAACAGCGAAAAACTATAATATTTTTTAGCATGTGATTTCTCACATGCTAATTTCTCTTACCTTCTCCCTCCTTTTTAAGATATATTAATAAAATTTATAAAATTATTTTTTTAAACATTGCCTTATTGTGCTTATATTGGTATCATTTACTATAAAATTTACAACAACGGATTAGCATGAAAACTATTTTATTTATATGTTTAGTCGTAGTATCTCTTATTTCTTCAGAGATACAAGGGGGTACGCAGACACAAATTGAGCAAGAAGAAGTGAAGTATATAATTGACGCAAAAAACTATGGTTTAGTTGATGCAAAAGATGCCTTTTATGTTATAGATAGTCATAAATATGGGACTATGCAGGATTATTTTGCATTTGCAAGGCAAGAAGATGCAAAAGAGCATGTAAAAAAATACGGCGGAAGCGTAGTAGATTACGAAACCTATACAAAAATGAAAAATGAGGGTTTAATAAAATAACCGCTTAACTCTCTTTTTTTACAAATCTAAGAGCCTTTTTATTTACAAAAACTATATCTCTCCACTGTTTTTTTGGAGCGATGAGATTGAGACGCACAGGATTTGAGCTTCTTGAAATTGCTACATAAAACTGAGAGGGTGCGAAAATCTCATTTGTCTGGATTATTAAATCCTCTATGCTCATCCCTTGTGATTTATGTATAGTTATTGCGTAAGCAAGTTTTATAGGGTATTGATAGACACTAAAGAGGCTCTCTTGAAGTAGCTCTTTTTTTCCTGCGATACTGCTCTCCTTCCACACCTCTTTGCTTTGAGCTACCGCTTCGAGCTTTACAACCGTAGCATCTCTTTTTTGAACATACACATAAGTCGCATCAATATTTACAACAACCCCGCGTTCCCCGTTGAAGTAGTTCCATGAGTTTCTTGTAAAGAGCACGGGAGCGCCGACTTTCAACTCAAGTTCTTTCTCTATTCGTGCATCATCTATAAAACGCTCTATATCTCTATCTGTTACGCTTTTTACATGTTTAACTATGCCCGCTTCTCTTATGTGCAGCTCATTATCGACAAATTCAAGCTGATTTTTATTGTGCATAGATGCGGAGATATTTTTTCCAAACAAAAAGGTAAACTCACTCAAATCATTTGGAAGAGGTTTTATAAACGCATTAAGCGTATTATGTATCTCCTCATCCACAAAACCATCCCTGACATGTGCTAAAAGCTCTATAAAATCGCTATCATCGGTTCTGTAGATATGGGTAAGCTCTATAGTCTCAAAGGCAAATCTCTCCCATGAAGCCGACTCAAAGGCAAATCTAACCTCGCCATAACCACGCACAATGGGAGGAAGCTGCAAAAAGTCGCCCACCACAAGGAGTGAGCCTTTAAAATCTGCCTGCTTTAACCTAAGTTCTATCATATCAAGCAACGCATCACTTACCATGGATATCTCATCTATCACGATTAAATCCATACTAAATATAAGCTTTTTAACCTTTTTATTAATCTCAAGTTTTTTGTTTTGCTCAAGCTCTTGCAAATTTCCTGCAACTCCTAAGTCTAAAAAACTATGCAGAGTTTGCCCGCCAATCAGCGTTGCCGCCATTCCCGTAGAGGCGAGTTTTGCAACTTTTTTTGCCTCCTCCTCATAGTGCGCGATAACATCTCTTGTCATCGTAGTCTTGCCTACACCTGCACCGCCGGTTAAAAAAATATTCTTATAAGCTCTTAATTTTTCAGTTATATCTTTGAAATAATCCATAAAAAATTATACTATAATATGCCGACATTTTACCCCCTCCCATAAGGATTTACACTCTATGAAGAAGAGAATTTTAGTAGTAGAAGACAACAAAACTTTAGCAAAACTTATAGCAAAAAAAATATCTATAGAGCTAGATTTTGAAGTTGATACAGCATACAATCTACAAGAGGCAAAGTTGTTTTTAAAAAGATACAAATATTTTTTAACTCTTCTAGATCTCAACCTTCCTGATGCTCCAAACGGGGAGATAGTTGACTATGCACTCAAGCTTAACAACAGAGTTATCGTGTTAAGCGCAAGCATCGATAAAGATTTCCGAAGAGCAGTTTTGAAAAAAAATATCATAGACTATGTAAATAAAAGCGGCGTTAATGATGTCAACTATATCATCCAAACTATCAAAAGAGTTCAAAAAAACAGCAATCACACAGTTTTAGTTATAGATGACTCTATGGTATTTAGAAAACAGATGCAAGGTTTGCTTGAAAATATGTTTTTTAAAGTTATAGCCGTTGCTCATGGGGAAGAAGCTCTTGGAATTTTAAGCACAAATTCTAGCATTAGCTTGGTTCTTACAGACTACCATATGCCGGTTATGGACGGACTTGAACTTACTATTGAGATAAGAAAAACTTACACTAAAACAGATTTGGCGATTATAGTCGTCTCTGAAGACAACGACGAGGAGACAACAGCTCTATTTTTAAAAAACGGGGCAAATGATTATATGAAAAAATCCTTCTCAAAAGAGGAGTTCTCATGCCGCATCAACAACTCTATCGAAGCGCTTGAAAATATTCAAGAGATAACAAACCACGCAAATCGTGACTTCTTAACCGGACTTTATAACAGAAGATATTTCTTTGCTAACGCTTCAAAATACTTTGATGATGCTAAAAAAAACTCCGAACATTTTGCAATTGCCATGATAGATATAGACCATTTCAAAAAAATTAACGATACGTATAGTCAAGAAATAGGCGATAGGGTTATTGTAAATTTAGCTGATATTCTAAGAACAAGCACTTCAAACGATGATATTGTTGCCAGACTCGGCGGCGAGGAGTTTTGTATTTTACTCAAAAATGTCTCGGCACAAAAAGCTCTGGAAATTTTTGAGAAAATCAAAGAAAAAGTAGAGAATCATGTAAGTATGCGTGACAAAAACGAGGAGATAAAATTTACCGTATCTATGGGAGTTACAACAACCCATGACGAAGATCTAAACGCAAGCGTAAATGAAGCCGACATGATGCTCCATAACGCCAAACAAAACGGAAGAAATCAGATAGCTATAAGCTAACTAATCTCTTTTTTTTCATAACTCTAAGCCTAAACTGTTTCTCAAGTTCCAAAAGAGCAAAGACAACAGTGCCCACAACAAATATCATGCCAAAATCAAAAAGAGCTAGAGAATCTGTTTTAAACACTTCTTGAAAAAACGGCATATATGTTATAGCTATTTGGGCGAAAAATGTGATACAAACCGCGCTCCAGACAATTTTATTTGCAGCAATGTCAGATATGCCAATCGAGAGTGTTTTAAAATTTCTAATGAAAAAGAGATGAAAAATTTCCATAAACACCAAAGTGTTTAAAGCTAAAGTTCTTGCATAACTTAAGCTTTGCCCATCTTGCAAGGCATAATAGTAAGCGCCAAAAACAACTATCAAAAATAAAACACTAACATAAACTATATGCCAAATAAGCTCCTTGTTTAATATAGGTTCATCTATGGCTCTTGGTCTTCTTTTCATTATATTTTTCTCCTCAGCCTCAAAAGCTAACGCTATTCCCAAAGTTGTTGCAGTTATCATATTTGCCCACAATATCTGAATGGGCGTAATCGGCAAAACCATACCAAAAAGAATAGCCACGACAAGCACTGCAGCCTCTGCAAAGCTTGTCGGCAAAGTCCAACTTATGACCTTTTTTATATTGTCATATACCCTTCTGCCCTCTCTTATAGCACTTACTATGGAGGCAAAATTGTCATCTGTTAAAACAAACTCACTTGACTCCTTTGCTGCCTCTGTTCCTTTTTTGCCCATTGCTATGCCTACATTGGCTCTTCTTAATGCAGGTGCGTCATTTACGCCATCACCCGTCATAGCTACTATTTTTGAGTGCGCTTGAAGTGCTTTTACTAATCTCAATTTATGCTCAGGGGTAGTTCTTGCAAAGATATCCGTCTTTAGCACTATTTCGCCTAATTCCTCATCACTTAGTTTTTCAATATCTGCCCCGCTTAGGGCATTCTCGCAATTTTTAAGCCCGATACTTTTTCCTATTGTTGTTGCGGTTAAGAGGTGGTCTCCAGTTATCATCTTTACATCTATATATGCGTTGTAGCACTCTTGTATAGCCACTTTCGCCTCAGGTCTTGGAGGGTCTATCAGCCCAAAGAGTGATATTAAAACCAAATCACTTTGTAAATCATCAAAGTTTAAAGTTACTTTATCGCTAGATACATTTTTATAGGCTACTGCCAACACTCTTTGTCCCTGTGATGCAAGCTCTTTTGCCATATCTTGCCAATAAAGAGAATCTATCTCTTGCGTGTTGTTCGCATCTATAAATTCAAATCGGCACATCTCTATTATAATCTCTGCCGCTCCCTTTACTACGATTAGGAACCTGCCTTGATGTGAATGATTTAGAGTTGCCATAAACTTATGTCTAGCATCAAAGGGTATCATGTCCTCTCGTTTATAACTCGCTCTAACTTCATCTGCATCAAAACCTATCTTATGTGCAAACGTTACTAAAGCAGCTTCTGTAGGACTTCCCTCTATTTTCCAAGACTCCTCTTCTTTACTAATCAAAGCATCACTGCATAAAAGAGATGTTTTTGCCAAAAACTTTAACAATTCATTTTTATTGGCATCTATCAACTTATCTTTTAAATAGATATCTCCTATGGGTTCATACCCTGTTCCCTCAACTCTAAAGATACTTTTACTTGAGACGATACTACCTACCATCATCTCATTTTGTGTAAGTGTTCCTGTTTTATCCGAGCAGATAACGGAGACTGAACCGATCGTCTCAATAGCTGGCAGATTTCTTATAATTGCATGTTTTTTTGCCATTGCTCGAACCCCGACTGCAAGCGTTATGGTTAAAACCGCTGGCAAACCTTCAGGAATAGCCGACACAAACAGCCCCACTATTGCCATAAAAAGTTCATCAAATGCAAAATCTTTTATAAAGTAACCGATGATAAAAATTAATACGGAAAAAAGGATTAAAAAGAGAGTAAGCCCTTTTGCAAACTTATCCATCTGCTCAATAAGAGGAGTCTTTAGTACCTCTACGCTACTAATCATTCCGCTAATTCGCCCCAATTCTGTATTGTTTGCGGTTGCTGTGACTACCCCTTTTGCATATCCGCTTGATGCAATAGTTCCCGCAAAAACCATGCAAGATCTATCCGCAATCATCGCCTCATTTTTGACTTTTTTTGGATTTTTCTCAACAGGAAGAGACTCGCCCGTAAGAAGTGACTCTTGAGCACTGAAGCTGTTTGTGTGCAGAAGCCTAGTATCCGCTAAGACTCTGTCTCCCGGCTCCATAAAAACAATATCGCCAATAACAAGCTCTTCGCTGTTTATTTTTTTCTTATGTCCATCTCTTAATACTATAGCGCTAAATGCCAACATCTTTTTTATAGCCTGCATAGCATCTTCTGCCTTGCTCTCTTGAATAAAGCCGATAATAGCATTTATAATTACAACACCTAAAATGACGGAAGTATCGATAAAATGCCCAAGAGTAGCAGTTAAAAAGGCGGCTGCTAGGAGTACATAGATCAAAAGATTGTTAAACTGCATAAAAAAACGCACAATAGGACTCTTTTTCTTCTCTTCTTGAAGTTTGTTCGGTCCATATTTTTTGAGTTTTACCTCAACTTCGGCGCTATTTAGTCCATCTTGTGAGCTATTTAGTATCTTTAGAACTTCATCTTTTTCCAAAGAGTGCCAGTTACTATTCTCTTGCATTTTAAACTTCCTGTTTTTTAGACTATTCTAATACTATAACAGTGCCAAAAGGTACATTTACCTCTTTTGGAGCTACCCACTTTACCTCATAATTTGGAGTATCATGCGGGAAAATTCCATCCAAATCACTAAAATACAGAAGCAGTTTCACATCTGATAGTTCTCTATCTACAAACTCAAAAACGGGTCTAAAATCAGTTCCGCCTCCCCCTTTGACATCCACTTCTAAAATATCGCCGCCGTAAAAAGTTTTGTGTGCACCTATTTTATCATCACACACAAGCAAATCTATCTGATAGTTAGCAATACTTAGCATCAAGAAGCCAAGTTCGCTCAAAAACTCATTTAAAAGTCTCTCATCAACCGAGCCAGAACTATCAACTGCCACAACAAACTGAAACCTCTTACTTATACATGAGGGAAGATAGATTCCCGCATAGAGCAGTTTTTTACTCGGAGGAAGAAGCGTGTAGTCATCTTTGTGATGCCTATCTAGCGCTACTTTTAACTCATTTCTCCAATCAATCTTGCCACTCTGTGAAATCTCAAAAAATCTCCCTATCATAAGAGGAACCTCGCCACTTTTGCTCTCCTCTTGAAATTTTGCTTTTGCAAACTCCTCATAAAGCTGCTCGTTTAACGCATCATACTCTTTGGGAGTCTTTGGTTTTTCATAATCGCTTTTGCTATTTTGTATCTCCTCAGCAGCATCAGCTTCGTACTCAAGTTCCTCACGCAAAATATCCTCTTTAAGAAGAGCATAAATCTCCTCGGCGTACATGCCGCTAACCCTCTTTGAGTAGTGCGCTTCGTCGGGGCGTTCTAAGCCGTTTTGAACCAGCATATCGTTAATTGCATAATCTGTCGCCAACTGCCACAACCAACCGCTTCTGCCGTTTTTTCTGGCTTCATGAGAAAGGGAAGCATGCATGGCGGAGTTAGCAAAAACAAACTCCATCTGCGAAGGTTCTAACTTTTGCAAAAAATCACTGTTATACTCAAGTTTTATGCCATTGCTTTTAAAACTCTGTATATCATCATTTTGCACAAGCTCAAGTTTAGCAGCAAGTGCGCCGAAAAAAGGATGATTTAGTAAAAGTTTTGACTTTGCTTGAGAGATTTTGGTTTGAATATTTGGCATATAGAAATTTTTTTATTTTTGCTCAAAAGAGAGAACTCTTTTGATGCAAAGACTACTTATTGAGGCTCTTTTTAAGATCGTCCACAAACTCCGTAATATCATCATGAAGCGTTTGAAGGTCCTCTTCATGTTCGACTTCATCAGCCAATATTTGAGAGGCTATATCGTAAGTAACTATATCTTTGTCTCTTGTTAAATCAACTAGACTTGAGTAGATTTTAATTGCGCACTGCTCACCTTTTATCGCATCTTGTAAAATTGACACGACATCAAAATTTTTAGGCTCTTCATATCCGCAATTTGTCTTTTTCATCCACTCATTTGGACTTAGCAGAGGTGTTCCTCCAAGCTGAAGTATTCTGTCTGCTACCATATTTGCATGTCTTAACTCATCTGCTGCATGCTGATTAAGTTCAGCAATAGCCGCATCTTTCATGATTCCTTTTACAACTTTACTTTCGATAAAATACTGATAATACGCCAACCACTCATCTGCATACGCCTTATTTAAGAGCTCTATGATATGTGAAACCTCTAAGCCTTTAATTATCGAATTTCCTACTCTTGCCATAACTAACTCCTAATAATTTTTTTTAAAATACGCTTCTATAGTACAATCAAATTGATTAATTTCATTTTAAATAATTATTCTAGAAGATAAGCAAACTTCTCTACCCACTCGCCAAATGTATCTAAATGCTCCATGGTTATCCCACTTCTCTGCAAATCCTGTACAATCATAACCGCAAATTCACTCTTTAGCCCAAGCGTATATCTAAGCAGATTTTGTAACTTTGCATCACTTTTTTCTTTAAGATATGCACTCACGAGTCCTATACTAAGAGCATAAAGAACATCTACCTCATCGCTGTACTCGCCGCTTCCCGTCTCTAGTATGCTTTTTATATCAGGCAGTCTGCTCATAACTTTGCAAAAAGCCAAAAAAGAGATTGCCACATCCCTGCCGACTGCCCCACCGATACTCTCAAGAAGTAACTTCTCAGTGATGCTGCTCTTTAGCACACTGTTTACATACTCCCAGCTTCTAGGCGTTGCAAAGCTTTTTACGTCGCTCTTTGCATCAAATGTGAACAAGTGTTCGTTTTTATATGAGATGTAGGAGATAATCCTCTCATCAAGGGCGTTTTTATATGCCCAAAGCTTCCAATCCTCTACATGCACATCCATCTCAAAGTGAACAAACCTGTTTGCCAAAGGACTTGGCATGCGGTAAGTCACGCCTCTGTCGCCCTCACGGTTTCCAGCTGCGACAATCGCCCAGCCATCAGGCAACTCATACTCACCCACTTTTCTATCCAAAATAAGCTGATAAGCAGATGCTTGAACACTCGGAGCGGCAGAGTTTAACTCATCTAAAAACAAAATTCCCTCCCCTTGGCGAGGTAAAAAGGCAGGCGGTGCCCAAAGTGCGGTGTGTGACTCCTTATCATAAAAAGGAATTCCCTTCAGGTCTGTTGGATCCATAAGAGCGAGCCTTAAATCTATAAACCCGATATCCCTGTTTTTTGCTATCTGCTTTACTATGGAAGATTTTCCAATCCCCGGGGCACCCCATAAAAAAGTCGGCACTCTCTGCTCTACTAAAGAGTTTATTGCCATTGTCAAATCTGTTGCTCTCATACTTCCCATCCTATATTAACTTGTTGTATATGTTTGCCAAATCCGGCATTAGTTTTTACAAATCTCTCATATCTGCTATCTAGTTGCAACTGGTACAAAATCTCTATGGGCGTACTCTCATTTTTTGCCAACTCCTCATAATATTTACCGTTTCTATAAGCATCTTCAAGTAGCTCTATCGGTATTGCTTTATTTGCATATATAGACGATAAAATATTTTTATCTCTGCTTTGTAAAAGTGAGTTTAAAATCTTTTTATCAAGATTACCATTAAGAGACAAAGCATAACAGACCTCTTCATCATTAGCTCTTAGGAGTTCCTCTTGCATCTTTGGAGTAAGAGTTTCATTAAGCGCTAGTGCTACTTTTTGCTCTTTACAAAGCTCAAAAAGCTCATCTGTAAGCTTTATGCTTTTTGCTACATTTTTTCCTAACTCCTCATCTTTTAAAAACTCTATTGCTAGTGCTGGTTTTAAGTCTTTATTTAAAGAGAGCGCTTCTAATATTTTAGGGTTTTTTGAGTTTTTAAAGAAATACTCCTGCATCTCCTCATCACAGTACAGACTCATAGCAATTGCACACTCTATTTTTGGATGAAACTTTATAGGCTCAAGCAGTGAGATAGCTTTTAAAAGTTCTCTGTTTTTAGTTTGCCCAATAAGATGCAAAATACCCGTTGTTGCATACTGAACATTATGGTTTCGCTCTATATTTTCGTAAAAACGTGAAATTAAAGCAGCACTTACATCACGGTTGTCATCATTTTCAAAAAAGTCCTCGCCGCTCCATGAGTACATCTTTAAGAGTTTAAAAAAAAGAGTATCGTCTATCATAGAGTTTTGTAAAAAACTTTTTAGCCTCTCTTTGTTACGGCTTAGTTTAAGACTCATCAAGAGAGTATTTGCATCTATATGTTTTGCCAGCTCTCGCTCTACCTCGTCGATAGAGGTAAACTCCACGCTCCTTGAGTGACTCTCATAAAGTGCATCACTTCTGTTTTGCTCATACGGAGTCATCATCTTTGCATCAACTACTAGTGCCACATTCTCATCAAGCTCAGAGGTTATCTCTATCTTGTGAAACTTCAATTGCGAAGCAAACTCATCCATGCTAAAGGCACGACTCTTGCCAAAAAGAAGTATCTTTTTATTTTGTAATTCTTTTAAATTCATAAGCAAATTATAGCATTGGTTGTACTCAGTTTGTTATAATGCTCGAACAAAGCAAAGGATTTTTATGAAAATATACGCCCCATGGGAGAAAGCATTTAAAAGAATTGCCACCCCTTTTGAAGAGTTTATTCATGCTCAAACAACAACAGGTTTGGTTTTGATGTTTATGACGGTAGTCGCTTTGATTTTGGCAAATTCTCCCTTTGCAGAGACATATCTGCATCTTTTTCACACAAAAATATCTATTTTTATAGGTGAATTCGGGTTATCTATGACGATTCACCACTGGATAAACGACGGACTGATGGCTATCTTTTTCTTTATCATCGGTTTAGAGATAAAAAGAGAAATTACAGTGGGGGAACTCTCAAGCATAAAAGTTGCCGCACTGCCCATACTTGCCGCTATCGGAGGAATGGTTCTGCCGGCACTTGTATATATGGGAATCAACGCAGGCACAGAGGGAGCAAACGGATGGGGAATTCCAATGGCAACAGATATCGCTTTTGCAATTAGTGCTCTTGTACTTCTTGGCAACAGAGTCTCAAACTCGCTTATTACCTTTTTGGTAGCTCTTGCAATTGTTGATGACTTGGGTGCCGTTGTGGTAATAGCGCTCTTTTATACAGAGCAGATTAGCGTTTTTCCTCTTGGTCTGGCATTTCTCTCGCTCATAGTCATGATAGTATTTAACCGTTTTGGAATACATGCTATTTTGCCATACTTTATAGTTGGATTTATTATGTGGCTTTTTATGCTAGATTCCGGCGTGCACGCTACTATTGCCGGGGTTATCGCTGCTATGGCAATTCCTTCGAAACCAAAATATCAGCCCCTAGATTTTATAGACTATACAAAAGAAAAACTTGACGAATATGATAAATATACTGTAGTTTTCCAACATAAAATGCATGAAAAACAAAAAGCTATACTCCAAAACGTAAAAGATAAGATAGACGCGCTTAGCTCCCCCTCAGCAAAACTCGAACATTCGCTTCATCTCTCCGTGAGTTTAGTGGTAATACCGTTGTTTGCGCTTGCAAATGCCGGAATTTCTATAGATTTTTCATCTGCTTTGAGTACCGTTATGCAACCCGTATCGCTTGGTATAATTGCTGGACTAATTTTTGGAAAAGTGCTCGGTATAGCGGGGGTATCTTGGCTAGCAGTTAAAATCGGTATTGCAAAGCTTCCGCAAAACAGCAACATGAGTCAGATTTTCGGGGTTGCCCTGCTTGGCGGAATCGGGTTTACTATGTCCATATTTATCGCTGATTTGGCATTTATAGGCAATGATGTTCTTATCTTTCAAGCTAAAATAGGAATCTTAGTCGCTTCCTTGTGTGCGGGTCTGTTTGGATTTTTGTGGCTAAGATTTATTGCTAAATCTCCAAACGAG